>JAAYBQ010000409.1 GCA_012730035.1 Spirochaetota bacterium | reverse complement strand
GCGCTCTTCAGCAACAGGCAATATGATGTAGCGCTTGAAAGGCTTAACCCGCTCCTTACTTCAAAAATCGGAACAAAGGAAATGGCCGAGACACGTCTGCTGGCCGGCAGGATATATCAGTTGAAGGATGATCACAAAAAAGCACTGATGATGTTTAATGCGATACCGCGTGACCTTGCAGGCCTGAATCCTTTTTATGACATGTATTATTTTAGAGCCATCTCTTACATGGCACAGGATAGAGACACTCTTGCGAAGTCGGATCTTGAACTTTTCTATATGATAGCAAAGAAATCCGATTACTATTCTGAAGGAATGTTTGAACTTGCAGGTCTTCTCCTGAGATCGAATAAACCCGAAAGCGGGATTGAAATGCTTGTAAAAATCTGGGAGGATGCCGGCAACACCCGCCTCTCAATAAAAAGCGGCATACTCCTTGCTGACTATTACCTTGAAAAAGAACCTGTTCAATCGGTCAGATTTCTCGAGAAATATACAACCGTTGAAGATGATGAACTTAAAAAAAAGATACTAGTTATACTCAGCAAGGCATATATCAAAACAGGTAAATACGACAAGGCAGAATATCTGCTCAACACATATAAAGAAACATTCCCGTTTGACGAGAACATTGATGAAATTCTTTTTTTAACTGCACGTCTGCATCTTGAAATGGGTGACATTGACAGAGCATCTGCAATATTTGAAAGCATAAAAAATGAACACCCATTCTCCAGATTTTTAAATGACTCTGAATACTACATGGCTCTTGTTAATTATAAAAAGGAAAAATACAGCGCTGCAATATCAAACCTGAAAAAGTACCTTAGTAAAAAAAATGCCGGAAATATTTTCGAGGCGCATCTTCTTTTAGAGGAATTATACCTGACCACCGATGATCTTAAAAATGCTGAAAAAGAGGTTCTGTATCTGATTAACAGGTATCCGGATTATTCGGGAATAGACAGGATTATTTATAACTTTGCCATGAAACTATATCTCAAGAATACCGCTTCTGCTGAAAAATATTTTTCAATGCTCCAATCAAGGTTTCCCGAATCGGGCTATTCGGTCCAGGTAAATCTGTTATATGGCAACAAGCACTATGAAAACAAAAACTATACACGTGCAATTACCTATTACGAAAAATTTTTAAGCAGCGGCACTGAAGAGAACAGGGGAATAGCATTTTACAATCTTATAAATGCCTACTTCAATTTAAAACAGTACGAGAAGGTAATAAGTATTCTTAAAAATTCCCGGATTCCTCCTATGGATGAATCACAGTGGAAAGAAATTCCGCTCATTAATGCCAGGTCTCTTTACATACTTGAAAGATATGAAGAAGTATACAGCATACTAAAATGGGATGATATACGAATACTCAATGACAGCGATGCGCGTATGCTTATAGACAGTACAATAAAAACCGGAGATATCACAACTGCGCTCAGGCTGATTGATTCTATAAAAGAAAAATCATCTCTATATATGGATTCAATGATATTATTGGGTGACTATTACAGAGATAAAAAAAATTATTCAAGAGCCCAGGAAATATACGGAGAGATCCTCGGTTCAGGCGAAAGTGATGAACTTAAAGAAAGGGCAAGGCTTGAACTGGCAGTTATAAATACAGAGAACGGTTCGTATTCATTATCCGCAGAACTTCTGGAAAATGTAATTTCTAAAAAATACCAGGCTGATAAAGATTCACTCGTCATAATAAACAGTTTCGGAACAGGTAATGATAAAACTGGTGCAGACTTGACAAATTCCAGAATGAAG
>JAAYBQ010000408.1 GCA_012730035.1 Spirochaetota bacterium | reverse complement strand
CTTCCAGTAATTTTTCAGGTGATTTAAATCTGTTCTTCGCATTTGGAGAGGCCACAATGACAAGCTCATTTGATGCGAAGATACCGGCAGTTCCTTTCTCGACCAGTTTTTTATCATCAAGGTATTTAACCCATATAATGTCAGCTGAAATAAAAACATCTGCATCCGCCCCTGATTCAATCTGGCGTGCATGGTCTCCCGCAGAAGCAAAAACAGTAACAAACCCGGTGTCCGGACTGACCTTTTTATAGCTTGTAATAACAGCCTTCACCGCATCAGCGACTCCGGCGCCGGAATAAATATAAATTTTATCCCGGGCATAAACTGCATCCAAAAAGATAAAAATTGCCGCAAGGGCTATTATTTTCACTAAAAATACTTTAGGCAATATAGTTTTCATCACGGTCTCCTTTCAAACTGCATCCAGGTGCAGAGCAATACTGCTATATCAGTCAATTCCAAGGATATAGCAGTATTGTTTAAGTCCAAGAAGCTTTGCTACACCGGCTATGGTAACTCCATAAAAATATGTATCAGAATTCGCCTTCAGAATCCCGTCAATAGACCCGTTAACCACGGTGCTTCCTGTTGCAAAAATTGTTCCGGCCCACGCAGCATTCTCACTGAATTTTTCAGGGCCGTCTATTGTCACTCCATATTTAACAGTTCCTATCATTTCAGGATCCAGATCGCATACCCTTACATTTTTAACAGCAGCCAGTTTTTCTAAAAGGCGGGGTTGTAGTCCCACAAGCAGGACATTATCTGTATTAAGATTCTGTTTTTTTAAGAATTCAGAAAAACAATTACCGCACTTTACAAGGTCATCGTTTTTACAGTGAATTGCCTCTGGTATTATATCAAGATGAGCCAGAATGGCATTTAATGACGAAATAAAAATGGCTCTTCTTGAATTACTTTCAAGGTTAAGATTGAGTATTGCGCCAACCTTACCGGTATAATTAAAATATGAATCCGAAAAAGCCTGTCCCTTTTTTCCCATAAATTCAGCTTCAATTATCCTTTCAACACCAAGCTGTATCGGGTAATCATCATGCAGAGGATTGCCTATAGCTTCTTCCGGGGTCAGCGTTCTGCAGGTAATTTTGATTTCATTTTCATGAATATTTAATTTTTCAGTTATCTCAATAATCTTACTTCTTGCCTGTTCAATAATCATTTCAAAACTCCATAGTTAATCAGCCCATAACTGACATACTCGTTTACGGGCACAAGTTAATTGTAAATTGTAGTAGTCCACCTATTTCATTTTAAACCCGTATTTTTTTAGAACAGCTTTCGCCCTGCTGCTTTTCAGGAACTTCATGAAGGCTTTTACCCCGTCATTGTTCTTTCCATTAATAACACAGACCGGGTAATCAATTGGGCTGTGTGACTTACCTTTAAATGTATAGACAACCTTAACCTTTGAGGACATCATCGCGTCAGTCCTGTACACAATGCCGTAATCGCACTGAGAGGTCTCTACCGCGTTGAGCACCTTTCTCACATCAGGGTAGTATGCAATTTTATTTGCGCCCGATATTTTATCCCACACCTTGTGGTACTTCAGGGCCTCCATTCCGTACTTACCCGCAGGCACCGCTTTTGTATCGCCCATGGCAAGGTTACTGTCGCCAAGGGCTTCCAGTAATTTTTCAGGTGATTTAAATCTGTTCTTCGCATTTGGAGAGGCCACAATGACAAGCTCATTTGATGCGAAGATACCGGCAGTTCCTTTCTCGACCAGTTTTTTATCATCAAGGTATTT
>JAAYBQ010000407.1 GCA_012730035.1 Spirochaetota bacterium | reverse complement strand
TTGAAGTTTGGACCTCAGAGGTGGAAGTTTGGACCCCGGAGGTGGAAGTTTGGACCCCGGAGGTGGAAATTTATACCTTTTGTGTAAGTTTGCAGGCGGTCCGGGTAGATCAGGGGCTACAACCTGTACGAAACTGTAATTGAGGCGTACTTGTACTTAAGACCTTCTATAAAATACTCATTATACCAGTTGAAAGAGTTCGATATAAAACCGTTTATGCTTATGGATAAAGAGATTCTGTTCTCAGATTCCCACATAAACTTCAGTCCGGGCAGAGGTCCGCTTAAAAAGAATTCGCTGTGCGGAGTCGCGCACGATTCAGATTTACTTTTTCTACCTATAATAAGAGGGTCGGATGAATCAGTTACAGTTATGTCAAATTCAATCTCATCGTCAAAGCCGTCCCATGTCATAAAAAAGACCAGTTTAAAATTGCTCTCAAGTATTACAAACCTGCGGGCAACGGAGAACCCTATAAAGAAGCCGTAAACGCAGTCTGTTGAATCTATGTCAGCCCTGTATTCAGTGTCATAGGGATTATCATTGGTGCCGGTCATATCCACAAAGAATTTTCTGTAAGCAAAACCCAGGTACATGGGGAATGACCATTTATCGCTGTTCAGGAATTCGTAGCCGAAGCCTATGTTCTGGTAGAGAGTGGTCATGTTACCCGCGGTGAATTCCTTATAACCGGTTGAAGGTGTATTGGTTATATTCCCGTCAGATTTCATGACGGTCAGTGATGTGAAGATCATCCAGTCCCTGTTTATGCAGTAATCGAACGCCAGGTTTGCGCCGAATACATCCGCGTCGTCACCAGTGACAGTGTATCCGTAACTGCCCTGAGTGGACTTTTGTACGCAAAAAACTTCGACAGAATAATAGGCGGGTGTTACAGACAGGTAGATTTCGTTCTCTTTAAAATGTGTCTTAGGATAAAAGGTATCGGACTGGAATGCGGTAGCAAGGTTGCATAAACCCCTCATTGAGCCTTCAAATTCCATGGAGTAGGATTTTTGTACAGAAGCCATAAATAGTAAAACTGATACAAAGATTATTTTTTTCATAAATTCTCCGGTCCTGTAATAACAGGTATTCTCTGCAGGGAATTAAAACAAACTTATTGCACTAATAAATATCTTCAGGAATAATTACTTTCATGAAATACAGTTTCGTATTTTTTATAAATAATATTTTTGTCAATCGGGATTTCAGGTGATTGGTAAACTGCTTTACAAGTGCCTGTTAATCCGGACTATAATACTTACAGTTTGCAGGCAGGACTGACATAACTGTGTCAGTGTGGTCACATCTGCCGGGAGCAGCGCGGGAGCACTATATGATTATGCTGTTGAAGTTTTGTTTTGCATGGACAGGTGTCGCAATTATTTTTATGCTGTATTATGTTATATTTTTAAACTGGTCGTTCAGGGAAATCAGGAAGCTCTTTGTCTTAACATTGTTAACCGGTTATGTGCTGCTGATAATCTGGCATCTGATGTATGGAATAGATCTTTTCTTCTATGGGCCTGAATCAGTAAAAAAAGCGTAATGCTTTTTCACAATTAATTGATATTGCTGATTGAACAAGAGCAGTATAATCAATATACTGAGTAATTATTTTTGAACATGGTTGTCAGTGTAATGCAATTATTTGATTCCTTCCGCCGCCTTCTGAGGCGGAAGGAATAGAGCCATTTATTCTGAAAACTGTTTAAACGTTAACACTAAGATATTTTATTATAAGATCAGTTTATACAAGGGGAATGACATGTTCGATTACAGCAGTCAGTTGATTTTATCAATATCGATCCGTATTATTGCAGCTCTCTTTTCAATTTATCTGATCAAAAGGATCAGGGACTGGCGCATAGCCATGCTTACACTGATGCTCCTGTTAATGGATTTTCAGCAGGTGCTGCGTTTTTTTGAAGTAAAAAGTGAAATACCCGGGTTTGTAGTGAGTATACTTGCCCTTCTTACGACTATCCTTGTGGGCAGACTGCTGCTCGTATAGAAAATGAACCAGGAATCCCTGACTTATATTAATGAAAATCTTGAGCGGATCGTTGCTGACCGGACCTCCATGCTTGAAAAAAAGAACAGTGAACTTGAAGAGGCACTTGCCCAGGTAAAAGTACTGAACGGTATGCTGCCTATATGCGCCTCGTGCAAGAAGATCAGAAATGATGAAGGTTACTGGGAGCAGATTGAGCAGTATATAGGTACACACACTGAGGCTGTTTTCAGCCACGGCCTTTGCCCTGACTGCGCGCGTAAGTTATACCCGGACTATTATAAGCCGGGTAAAAATAATCAGAAATAGAACCATGCCGGGCGTGATTCCCGGCATGTTAATACTCCCTGTTTATGATGGAATATGATTAGCTGATGTGTCGTCCGCAAACCCTGTACCCGGGGCGGGGCTTACTTCCAGTTGATCTTCGCTTCGCGTACCGGTATGCGGTGGTACCTGAACTGCGGGTATCCCACAAGCATGCTGCCGTGCATTACGTGGCCTTCGGGCAGCCCCAGCTTTTCCTTTAACGGTTCCCATGTTCCGGCGGCCCATGTTAAAAATCCGCCCCAGCAGCAGCCCAGCCCGAATGACGGCGCGGCAACTTCAAGGTGTGACAACGCGATAGTGCAGCCCGACTGCGCGTGGGGGTTTTTCTTTGCCCCGTGAGCAAGGACTATTGCCGGCGAATTGTAGGTGACCACGTCAATGCCGAATTCCCATGCCTTAGTTATCATGTCAAAATGCATCGCCTTTGCAACTTCAGGCTGGTTCTCTTTCATCCAGTTCATCCAGCTTATTACCGATGCTGCTATCTCTTTTATTTTTTCGCTGTCCGTGAACACGGTCCAGTTAACGGGGCGTGAGTTGTGGCCCGATGGCGCGTATGCCGCGACCTTTATGATCTCGCCCAGCTTCTCTTTCTCTACCGGGTTTTTTTTGAATTTGCGGATTGACCGGCGCGACTTCATGTACTTT
>JAAYBQ010000406.1 GCA_012730035.1 Spirochaetota bacterium | reverse complement strand
CGCTGTACAGTTCTGAAAAGATTTCAATAGGCGACATGAATACTGTCAGGGGTTTTAAAAACGGATCGATTTCGGGCGACAGGGGCTTTTATATACGGAATGATTTATCGGTCTTTGATTTTTCACGGCTCCAGGAGAACCTGAGAGGCCTTAAATTATTTATAGCTTATGACTACGGTTACGCCATAGAGAGATGCGGGCTGGATGAAAATACCAGGACGGGTGAAGGCTCTGTTATGGGATGGGCTGCGGGTTTGTCGTATTCGGCAGGTATTGGAAATATAAGCATTACATACGCAAGGCAGCTATTCTCTTCATGGTTTGTTAACGAGGAGGATTATGTTGTCTATTTTTCAGCATCTACGAACCTTAACCGGTTGTATGATGAAGGGACGAAAGCATTTAACTAGCAATTATTTAAAACGTGCCTGTATTTAAAAGAGTTTCAGCTGTCAGACATGATGTTTGATCATAGCGGGATTATGTCTTTTCAGGTGTTAATATTAGAGTAAAAAGTGTTGACAGTATTCATTTCAGGTTAAAAATGAATAGTAAAATCTTATTATAAGGAAATAACTTACTATGGCCAGATTTATTAAAAATGCTGTCGTAGCTGCAGCTGTGTTATGTATAATGACTGCAGGTTACGCTAAAGACGAAGATGTTAAAGTGGAATTTACAATTGAAGAACTTGCTTTTTCAATTAATGTTCTTAACTCCATTGAATTAATCGGAGAAGAAGTTCAGCCTTTTATGGATATCAGGACTGTCCTGATGGATGCCTATAAGGAAATGAGCGGCGGGAAAAAGAAGTCGGGTAATATAAACTTCACTATGCCTATGGCAAAGAATTTTTTCTTTTTTATGCAAAGGGGAAAATTTAAGGGTGCTGATGCAGTGATATTCAACAGCATAAGTACAAAAATGGTTGATGCGATAAAGAAGGAATCAAAGTAGTACCGGGAAGCATTATACCAGCGGAATAAGGATATAAAGAATGAAGAGAATAAGATCAATACTAAAACAACTCCTCATAACCCTGCTCGTGGCGGAACTGTGCATTCCAGCGCTACCGCTGTATTCCGCTGATATAACTGTAGACACATCGGTACCTGTAAACGAAAGGCCTACCCTTGACATGGCGCAAAACGGCGTGGTGATTATAAACCTTGCCACAACAACAAATGGCGGTGTTTCGGTAAACAGGTTTACTGAATACAATGTTGGTCCAAACGGTATAATCCTTAATAACTCTGTAGAAATGGGTACATCTGTTCTTGGCGGCGCCGTATACGGCAATCCCAATTACCAGGTAAACGGCCGCGAAGCTATAATAGTAGTGGGCGAGGTAACGGGAACAAGGAGAAGCGATATACTGGGTTATATTGAAATGTTCGGAGGATCAGCAGAGTTTATCCTTGTTAATCCCAACGGCATAATGCTGAACGGAGCAGGTTTTATAAACATGCCAAGGGTCACACTGAGTACGGGAAGGGCGGTTTATGACGCTAACGGGTTCAGCGGGATAGATGTTGACGGAGGCATGGTAAGCATTGAAGGCAACGGTGTTGACGCGCGTGAAACCGACTACTTTACTGTTATTACCCGCATGGCATCACTTAACGGCGCTATCTGGGGGAATGACGTAAGCATAATTACCGGCACCGGGACATATAATTACAATGACAGGATTTTTACGCAGAACGACACGGGCACCCCTTTCCCTGAATTTGCAATAGATGCATCAGCGCTGGGGAGCATATACGCAGGGCGCATAGTACTGGTCTGCAATGAAAAGGGCGTGGGCGTAAAATCGAACGCGAACATGCTGGCCGATGTTGCTGATATTAGGATAAGCGCTGACGGCAGTATTGAACTTAATAACACGCAGGCCGCGGGTAATATTTACGTCGCTTCAGGATCGGACAGGATTATCCAGCGTGGAGATGCCTTTGCCATGGG
>JAAYBQ010000405.1 GCA_012730035.1 Spirochaetota bacterium | reverse complement strand
TGGCAGAAAAAATGTCAGAAAAAAAACAGTATATATAATCGTATCCAACCATCAGTCACAGCTAGACATCCTTCTGGCATTTAACCTGTTTAAACATTTCAAGTGGGTTTCCAAAGCTGAAGTTTTTAAACTTCCATTTGTAGGGTGGAATATGTACCTTAACAGGTATGTAAGGCTTGTGCGCGGCGATAAAGAGAGTATCGAAAAAATGATGATCGCAAGTGAACAGCGCCTAAGAGAAGGAAGCTCTGTCTATTTTTTCCCCGAGGGTACAAGGTCAATGGATGGAAAAGTAAAAAAGTTCAAGCCGGGTGCGTTTACACTTGCACACAAACTCAGGCTCCCGATAATTCCCGTGGCAATTTCAGGTACCTGTAAAGCGCTCCCCAAGTACAGCATGAACACAAAAGGTATTCAGCATCTATACCTTGACATTCTTGAAGAGATCCCGTATTCAGAATTCGCATCCATGAGTGTTGAAGAGACATCTGATATGGTGCGTGAAATTATAACCAGTCGTGTTGAAAAACTTGCTGCAGAAAAAACGTGACGGTGTGAGCAGAGTATATTTCATAAAGGCATCCGGCTCTGCCGATTACGAGCTGCTTGATGTGTAAACCTATCAGTATTATATTCATTCGGTTCATGCTTGAAAAAAAAGTTTTTTATAATTATATTTCAGTATTAATTTCTTAACCTTATTGCATAATAAATATTTTTTGGAATAATTACTGACTATATTTATAGAATGGTAACTTTATAAAGTACAATTAGCATGTTTCCTGGCGGGTGCAACTGTTGCAGAATCATAAATTTTAATCTATGATTCAGTCGAATTCTGATTTTCAGGTGCGCATATAAATAGTATTTCCTTCGGGAAGACATTGTATTAGGCAGGTCGCAATTTTATTAATTAAGCTGTAATAATCATAATAATTCCGGTGGTGATTCATGGAGTTTAATTTAAGTTCAGTTTCATTTGTTTCTGAAAAAAATTTTTTGCAGGTTGATGTTTCCAGTGTATATGACGTGATCATAATCGGTGGGGGGCCTGCAGGCCTTACAGCGGCAGTTTACTGTATGAGAAAGGGGGTGAGTACGGCCATAGTCATAAAAAGCATTGGAGGGCAGATGGCCGAGACTTCAGCGGTTGAAAATTACATGGGCTACAGGTATATTAACGGCGTCGGGCTTGTGGATAAATTTAAGGAGCAGGTTCAGCAGTTCGGTATAGCCTATGATGAGGGGCATACTGTTGTAAAGATTGAAGCCGGTGCTGTTAAAAGTGTGTGGCTGGATGATGGAAGAAAATTGGCTGCCAGATCAATTATTATTGCATCAGGCAAATCATGGCGTAAGCTTGGAGTTCCCGGCGAGAAGGAACTTGTCGGGAAAGGCGTTGCGTACTGCACAATCTGCGATGCGCCATTTTTTTCAGGTAAACGTGTATTTGTTGCGGGTGGAGGCAATACGGGTGTTGAATCTGCAATTGATCTGGCGCCTGTTGCATCCCGGGTGACTATTGTCCAGATGCTTGAGAAACTGACTGCTGATAAAATTCTACTCGACAGGTTGTTCGGTTTTTCTAATGTCGATTACATATTTAACAGTGTAGTCAGCGGAATAAGCGGCGGTGATTCTGTAAGTTCAATAAGTATTAAAAATCTTGCC
>JAAYBQ010000404.1 GCA_012730035.1 Spirochaetota bacterium | reverse complement strand
TCACAAATAAAATAGACTGGAATTAATCCATATCAAGGAATAGCTCGGGCCTTTGTGAGTTATTCCCCCTCACCCAGCCTTTTAAGCACCTTCTTGATCGAATCATAATCAAATCCCCTGCCCCGCAGGTAGTTCCCCACCTTCGCGACCCGGTTTTCCTTACCTTCAAGCGAATTATATTTTTTAAGTGCAAGCTCGTATAGTTTATCCATATCCGGATCACCAGCCCCGCACTCTTTAATGGCTCTATCAATTATTTTTTTATTAATACCCTTTCTGTAAAGGTCGCGGATTATAATGTCCGCCCCGAACCTGCCGCTCTTCATTTTACACTTAACAAAGCCCGTACTGAACCCGTAATCGTCAAGGTACCCCTTATCCTTAAGGTAGCCAGTTGTTTGCGCAATCTGGATTTCGCTGAACTTCTTCTTTCTCAGGTATTTTACCATCTCATCAACTGAACGCGCCCGTACTGAAAGATATCTCAGGGCCCTGTCCCTGCATTCAATTTTGCGCGATTCCTCGTAAAGCTCGGAGTAAAGGTCACCCTGAATATTCATGCCGCTGGAGATTTTATACTGCGAATATGCATCATATGAAAGGTTCAGAAATTCTCCGTTGTCAAGTTCAACGGAAACAATGTTATCTTTAAAAAGAAGTTTTACAATACCGGGCATAATCAGTCCCTCCATAAAACAGAAAAAGGATGCCGCGGGCATCCTTTTTCTTTCGGGTAAAAGTATATATTAACGTTTTGAGAACTGGAATCTTTTCCTTGCCTTTTTCTGGCCGGGTTTCTTCCTTTCAACTTTCCTTGCATCCCTTGTAAGGAAACCGGCTTCCCTCAGGGCCTTTTTGTTTCTTTCATCAGCCTGAACAAGGCATCTTGCTATACCAAGTTTAACCGCGCCTGCCTGTCCGGACCAGCCGCCGCCGCACACGCTTGCCATAACATCAAATTTATCAAGCGCGCCGATCTGCTCAAGAGGCTGCCTTACAACAAGTTCAAGAGTCTGTCTTCTGAAGTATTCATTGATAGGCTGCTTATTTACAATAATATTGCCGTTTCCCGGTTTGATCCAGACCCTTGCAACAGAAGTCTTTCTTCTGCCTGTTGCGTACATGTTATCTGCCATATAATTTCTCCTTTAGTCCCTGTACTATAGATTGATAATTTCAGGTTTTTGTGCCGAATGCGGATGATCGGTGCCTGCATAAATTTTAAGGTTGCCTATTATCTGCTTTCCCAGTTTTGTCTTTGGAAGCATACCTTTTACAGCGTGTAAAATTACAAATTCCGGCTGCTCTTTCATATATTTCTTGATGTTTGTAAACTTGACACCGCCCGGATAATGCGAATGACTGAAATAATCCTTATCATCAGACTTGGTACCCGAGAGAACAATCTTTTCTGCGTTTATTACGATAATATTGTCACCCATGTCAAGATTGGGCGAATATGCCGGTTTGTGTTTTCCCCTTAACCTGTCAGCAATTACAGTTGCAAGTCTGCCAAGAACCTTATTTTCGGCATCTACAATGAACCACTTCTTTTCAATTTCAGACTGCTTCATTGCATAAGTTTTCTGAATGTCCTTCATTACTAAATCCTCTCATCAGCTATATAAAAATGCATCTTTTTGGCACATTTTTTCCAATAAAGGTATAAATCAATATATACCCGCAATCCTGTCAATGAAATTAATCACATTTTGCAGCATTTTATAATTAATCAGCTTTTTTTGAGTATAATTTTGTCGCTTATAAAACCATAGTCAAAATTATTCCCTTTTTTATAGGCATCATAGCTGTTAACGAGTGATTTATTACTCAATATAATCTCCGTGCAGGCTGATATTCATTATTGATAAAAAAATTGAATTATCAAATGCTTTTAACAATGGATCAGCCGGGACGTCCCGAAGGTCGCCCATTTCACGGGAATTACTTCAGGTATCGCATGATATAAAAAACAGGCCTCTTTCACTTATAAAATACCATAATTATCAAATATTCATTTTTTAATTAATTCTGGTTGAGAAAAACAGCCTGTCAATTTACTATAACAGCCGGGGTTATAAAAGATCTCTTTAACTGGTTATATAACATATAAATTTTCGGGAGCTATTATGAAAAAATTTCAAATTATATCCATTCTTCTTATTTTCGCATGCTGTACTACACCGGACACCCAGAGCAAAAACATTACATCAATAATTAATAACATCCCGCTCCCGGAGGCAAAAATAGTCAATTTTGACATCGATTCACTATCACTCAGGGATATTACACTTCTTTTTGATATTGAGATAAAAAACCCCTACCCGGTTAAACTTAAACTGTCACAAATGAAGTCTGTATTTTTTATCGATAAAAAACAGCTCTTTGAAACATCAACAAACAAACTTAAAATAACGGCCATGGGTTCGGCAACGTCGCGAATTCTTGTAAACCTGAAATACAGCGACATAATAAATATTATAAAAAATTACGGTGACAGGGAATACCTTGAATGCGAAGTGGACATTACACTGAGCCTTCCGCTCCCTAAAAATATGCATAACTATAAAAAAGAAATTACATTTAATTTTAAACTTAAACAGAACATACCTGCAATCAAACCCGAGATCAGCATAGCAGGCTTTACCGTAATCAAGCCGTCAAAAAAAGAGATCGAAGAGGCTATCAAGAGGTCGAAGAAAAAAAACCTGAACGCAGATACCATAACAAATATGTTCGGTGCCATAATAGACGGCAAAAATCCAGTAAAGGTAATAGATCCGTCGGATCTTGACCTGAAGCTCAAGGTGAACTTTGACGTGGTAATGAAGAACAGGACAAAAACAAATCTCATATTCCAGGATCTGAACTATAATTTTAATGTTAATGAAAGCAAACTCGTTGACGGCTACACAAAAGATATAAAAAACAAACCCGGCGAGTACACGCTGAGTGTTGCCAATGAATTCAGTTCAAAGGCCCTGGGGCAGTCAATACTGAGCGCTTTCAATAAAGGCACAGGAAACTACACGCTGAAAGGATTCTCTATGGTCAAATTTCCCGACAAGATCAAAAAAAATCCGATCAGACTTAACTTTGACGAACAGGGAGTACTTGAAATAAAATGATAGTACCGGTAATAATGGCAGGCGGAGCAGGAACAAGGCTCTGGCCCATGAGCAACGAGGAGAAGCCCAAACAGTACCACAACATGTCGGGCATGGGGACGCTCCTTGAGGAGACAATAAGAAGGCTCAAACCCCTCTCGCCTGAGGAGATTCTCATTGTCTCCTCAAAAAAATACGAGGCCCTATCGCAGAATGAAATAAGCAGGTCCGGACTTAAAGGGAGCATACTCTCGGAACCCGTACCTAAAAATACCGCTGCAGCGGTTCTTTATGCAGCAATATTTCTCAAAAAAAAGTACAAAGACCCTGTTATGGTTGTCCTACCCGCTGATCACTTTATAAAGGATGAAGCAGGATTCGCGCAGGTATTAAAAGATGCGATTGATCTTTCAGAAAAAGGCTATCTTGCAACAATCGGCGTAAAACCGTTATATCCCGAAACCGGTTACGGTTATATTAAATCCGGCCCCCTTAATGGAAGCTCTGCTGTCGTGGAACGCTTTGTTGAAAAACCTGATCTTGAGACCGCCAAGCAGTATATAGCAGACGGCACCTACTTCTGGAACAGCGGAATTTTTGCATGGAAAACATCCGTCATCATTGAACGGTTCAGGGAACTGCTGCCCGACATGTACGCGCAGTTTCTTAAACTCGAATCTCTCTCGCCCGATGATATACTCTCAGATTCGCACGAGGTCTGGTCGCTAAAGCAGAAGATCTTCTCCTCGGTGCAGTCAATTTCCATTGATTATGGTATCATGGAAAATTCAGGGAACCGCATGGTGATTCCCGCGGATTTCGGATGGGCAGACCTGGGGAGCTGGAAGGCAGTGGATGACATACTTGATCCCGATGATGAATGCAACAGAACTCAGTCACCTGCGAACGCGATTTTTGTCAAAAGCGGCAACTGCACAATAATGAGTGAGGGGATGCGCATTGCTGTAGTTGGAGTTTCCAACATAGTAGTGGTCCAGTCCGGCAATGACATACTGGTTATTGACAAGG
>JAAYBQ010000038.1 GCA_012730035.1 Spirochaetota bacterium | reverse complement strand
TAAACAGGGATATAAACCGGTTGATGCTTATACTGTCATACAGGGCTGAGAACAGGGATGGTGATCCGCAGCCGCATATTCTCCCGGGACTGCTCAGGCAGAAGGGAGTCCCCCTGAAGGAGATACATGTAGCGCCCCTGGGTTACGAAGATACAAAAACCTGCATAAACAGGATCGTGCCGCTGGATGAAAATGATTCGGTGCAGGCCTGTGACTTTATTTATAAAAAGACATGCGGTAACCCGCTTTATATATCGCAGATAATAAAATCACTCAACGAATCCGGCGCACTAAATTTTCAGCCGGGCACGGGATGGCATTTTGATCCCGCTAAAGCGGACGAGGCCGGGATCCCTGATACGGTTGTGGGAATTCTCGCGGAAAGAATAGAAACGCTTCCCGGAGAAGTTAAAAAAATTCTTGGTGTATGCTCATGCCTGGGTACCCGGTTTGACATAGACACAGCCTGTGAAGTCGGAAATTTTAATCTGGATAAAGTCTTCAATGCTGTGCGTCGCGGCGTTGATCAGGGTGTCGTTTTATATCATGACAGCAGCTACTATTTTGCCCACGACAGGATCCGTGAAGCTTTTTACTCGGCAATACCCGATGATGAAAAGTCACTTATCCACCTGAAGGCCGGCAAGGTCATGCTGGTTAATTCTTCAAATGATATGACCGATGTCATAGCAGGCCACTTCAGGGCCGGCCTCTCTGCTGTAACTTCTGACAGCGAAAGAGAGGCCATTGCGGTGCTGAATATGTCTGCATCAAAAAAAGCGCTTGCACACGCCGCCTATGATTCCGCCCTTGTCTATATCAGAACAGCAGTCAGTATAGCACTGCCCGACTGCTGGGATAGGGACTACGATTCGGCCCTGCTTCTTTACACTACGGCTGCCGAGGCATCATTCCTTTCAGGCGATTTCGGGTTTATGAAACAGATGACCGCGGAAGCCCTGGCGAATGCAAAAAATTTGATGGATAAAATTCCGGTGTACGAGCTTGTTATACAGGCACACTACGCCCTTAACAGGATGCAGAGGGGAATCGAAGAGGGACTTGGTGTACTCAGGCAGCTGGG
The DNA here is from genome assembly GCA_012730035.1 of Spirochaetota bacterium. Classification (GTDB taxonomy): domain Bacteria; phylum Spirochaetota; class UBA4802; order UBA4802; family UBA5550; genus JAAYBQ01. The sequence goes on along the minus strand of JAAYBQ010000038.1, from coordinate 9,943 downwards.
ATACCCCGTGCATGGCAGGGCATCACGTCTTAATGTGATCAAGGTGCTGATTAAAACCAGGCTGCTCCTTAGAAGAAAAAAATACAGTGAACTGCTGGTGATGAAGGAGATGACAGATCCGCAGGTCCGGGCTGTTATGAAAATTTCAAATACCATGGGGATCAATGCGTACAAGACACAGCCCATGCTGGTGCCGCTCATTGTTTTTCTCGCGGTAAGGCTATCGGTTAAATTCGGCAACTCGCCTGAAACAGCCTACAGCTTCGCTGCGTACGGAATGATACTCTGCGGCGCGCTTGGTGATATAAATGGCGGAATGAAATACGGCTCACTTGCTCTGGAGCTTGCCGAACGTCCCGAGGCCCTGAAATTCAGGCCCAGGACCATACACCTTGTCTACTGTATGATCTGGCACTGGAAGAATCATCTCAGGGATACCCTGGAACATATTGAATATGCATTCACTCTGGGAATGGAGATGGGTGACATTGAGGATGCAACATCTTCGGCGCATCTTTACTGCGGATACAAACTGGTCTGCGGTTTTCCCCTCGATGAAGTTCTGTCAGAGATGATCTCCTATGACAATGCAATAAAAAGGTTCAGGCAGGAGACAAATCTCAATTATCTGAGGATTGAACGCCAGGCGGTGATTAACCTTGTTGAACAAACAGCAGATCCTTTATGCCTTGAGGGTGACGCTTACAGCGAGAGCAGAATGCTTGCTGTTCATGAAAAGGCAGGTGACAGGTCAGCGATCTCTTTCCTGTTCATAATGAAAACAATGCTGGCCTTTATATACGGCCGCTACGCGGAATCTGCTGGTTTTGCCGCAAGGGCTTTGTCCAGCATTGATGGCCTTACCGGCCTGGCCTATGTGCCCTTAGCCTATTATTTTGATTCACTGGCGAACCTTGCGCTTTATGATTCATCATCACGCAAAAAGCAGAAGAGAATTATTAAAAGGATCAGCACCGGGCTAAAACTGATGCGCACGTGGGCCGCACAGGCGCCAGTTAATCACCGGCACAGATATGATCATCTGCAGGCCGAACTTGCGCGCATTAAAAAATCTCATAATGAAGCAATGCGCCTGTATGACCTTGCTGTAGAGGGTGCCCTTCAAAACGGGTACATTCATGAATCGGCAGTTGCATGCGAATGCGCGGCCAGGTTCTATCTTTCACTGGGATACGAAAAAACAGCCTCTGTCTATATGTCAGATGCGTGTGAGCGTTTTCGTAAATGGGGCGCAGAGGTTAAAGCTGGTCAACTGGAGAGTGAATACCACGATCTTTTTTCACGCATCAACGGCGGTCAACCGGATCAGGCGCGGGAGGGCACAAGCCCGCTCTTTGATATGAACATTGTTGTTGAATCACTGCAGTCAATATCGGGCGAGATCGTCCTTGAAAAACTGATAGATCATGTAATGAAGCTGATAATAAAAAACGCCGGGGCTTCGCGCGGTGTACTGCTGGTAAACCGTAATGATGAACTCTATGCAGCCGCAGAAGGCATGGCTGACAGCTCAATGGACGTTATAAAAAAACCAGTAATTTTTACTCATTACAACGGGCTTCCCCATTCAATTATAAATTTTTCAGCTAGGACTCTTGAACCGGTAGTGCTTGGCAACGCTTTGTCAGATAATATTTTCGGCATGGATGAATACCTGCAGAGCAGCAGCGCAAAATCCGTATTGTGCCAGCCCCTTATTAATCAGCAGAAGCTGCGGGGAATCATCTATCTTGAAAACAACCTTGCCCCCGATGTGTTCAGCCCTGAACGTATGAAGCTTGTTGAACTTCTTTCAACACAGGCGGCCATCTCACTTGATAACGCCATACTCTTTGAACGGGCTCTTTCGGCCGAGACTGAAATTCAGCAGCAGTATGAAGAGATGCAGAGCCAGTACGAAGAGATGGAGGCGATGAATGAAGAGCTTCATCGTGCATATTCCGAGCTGGACCTGAGCAACAGCAAACTTTCTGCCGAGAGCAACATGCTCAAAATATTCAGACAGATGGCAGACTCATCAGTTCAGGGCATGGGTATCTGCGATATGAAAGGCCATGTCATCTACATGAACGCAGCAATGTGCGGGATAATCGGGGTTGGATCGGACCATGACTACACCGGAAAAAGGGCTGTCGATTTTTACCCGGAATCGCAGCAGTCAAGAATAACCACAGAGATTGTTCCAGTAGTTCTTGAGAGGGGCCAGATCGTCGAGGAGGTCCATTTTTCCAACAGCCTGGGGGAAAAATTTATAACCATCCAGACAATATTTTTATTAAGACAGCCTGACGGCATACCCCTGTTTTTTGCCACGATCATTACAGACATCACCAGTCTCAAGAATGCCGAAATCACGCTGCATGAAAGCGAGGAGCGCTACCGCATGCTCGTTGAAACAATGAAAGACGGGCTATGCATTGTAGATAGAAACGGAGTCTTTACCTACCTTAACAGATCTCTTTATACAATGCTCGGTTATACTGAAGGGGAGCTTACCGGAAGACGCGTTGTTGACCTGCTGGATGACGTGAACCGGCGTTATTTTAAAAAGGTCTATTCAAAGCGCATGACCGGTGAAAACAGCATCTACGAAATGGAATGGCAGACAAGTGATGGAGGGAGTATTTCGACCATCGTTTCACCTCAATCGGTTTTCGATTCAGAGGGACAGTTTATCGAAAGCTTTGCTGTTATAACCAATATAACCGACAGAAAAATCGCAGAAAAAGAAAAAGAGAACATGCAGGTGCAGTTGCTGCACTCGCAGAAGATGGAGGCCATAGGAACGCTTGCCGGCGGCATTGCCCACGATTTCAACAACATGCTCACGTCAATCTTCGGGAATACCGATCTGCTGCTTCTTAACATGAAGAGTGACGATCCCCGGTACTCACTGGTAAGGGAGATCGCCGATGCCGCTGAGAAATCCGCTTCGCTCACAAGACAGCTGCTTGCCTTCAGCAGAAAGCAGATAATTGAAACTTCGGCTTTTGACCTTAACAGCATCATTCTGGATATGGAGAAGATGCTCAAGAGGATTATAGGCGAGGACATAGATCTCTCGGTTGATCTTGATAACTCTCGTCTTATGATAATCGCCGATAAAAGCCAGATAGAACAGATAATAATGAACCTGGTAATAAATGCCCGGGACGCAATGCCCGAAGGAGGTAACCTCAGTATAAAGACCGGTACTGCCGTTATCAACAGCAGTGTGCAGACTTCGGCCGGAATAAAGTCAGGAAGTTTTGTAATGCTCTCAATTGAGGATAACGGTTGCGGCATGGATTCTGAACTGCAGAAAAATATCTTTGAACCTTTTTTTACCACCAAGGATTCAAACAAGGGTACAGGGCTGGGACTTGCTGTTGTTTACGGCATAGTAAGTCAGCATAGCGGCTGGGTTAACGTTGAAAGCGAAATCGGTAGCGGCTCCCGTTTCAGTATTTACCTTCCTCTGACAGATTCACCGGTCATTAAATCTGAAACTGTAACCGGGCAGAACGGGAAGCGTGAAATAGAGCGCGGATCAGGTGAAAGAATACTTCTTGTAGAGGACCAGGAGGATGTGCGCAAATTTGTCAAAAATGCCCTTACTGGATTCGATTACAGCGTATATGAAGCTAATGACATAAGAAGCGCCATTAAACTATTTGAAACTGAAAAGGGGGATTTTGACCTTCTGCTCTCCGATGTGGTACTTCCTGACGGCAGGGGAATTCACCTGGCAGACAGCCTGCTGGAGCGCAAACCCGGGTTAAAGATAATTTTAAGCAGCGGTTATGCCGAGCAGAAGTTTCAGTTCAGACTAATCCAGGAGAAGCATTACAATTTCCTTCCCAAACCCTATACGCTTAATTCTCTTCTGGAGATTGTCAGGCGGGTCCTTGACGATACGTTATAGCATATTCTGTGCCATTTATCAGTTTTCCGGACTTTTCCTTAATCCTGCCAGGGCCGGTTCAGTCAGGTCAATCCGCAAAATCCTGCATTTTCCGCTGCTTTTAAAGTTAAAACAGCGAAAAACAGCCGTACAGGCCCGTCGCAGTAAAATTTACCTGAAAAAGGTGTAACCTGGAGACAGGTGACGTACCCTTAACTTATGATTTATTTTTGAAATGTGAAAAGTTATTTACTAAATTAAAATAAGTGACGATTACTTACTCAGGTCACAAAAAACCTGTTCAGGGAGGAACGGGGACCGTGGAGGTTTCGGATGAATAATCTCATGAAAATGGAGGATCGTGAGATAAGAAAGAGCAGCAGTACGGGAGATCCGGATAAAATCAGGGAACTGAAGAGACGGGTTTCCGATGAATCATATCTTGATCACGCTATTTCAAAATTGGCGGCTGATCTATCTCATTATCTTACAAAAGAGTGAACTTCAAGGCTTACGCCTAAGGGCGTTTGCAGGTAATTAAATAAACAAGGGTGTACTGTCTGCTCCCGGACAGCACCCCTGTTTAAATAAATCTTGCCCGGTAATATTTTAATGAGCGATAAAGAATCCTACGAGCTGTTAAACCAGAACATGACGATGAAGTCTGTGTTCCTGGCCATGTTCGCGATCATAATAGGTTTTCTTCTGTTTATATTCAGAGGCTACCTCTGGCTGTTCCTCTATTCCATGATATTCTATGTTGTGTTAAAGCCCATGCATGACCGGCTTCTCAGATACGTAAAGCTCAGGGTTCTCAGCGCGACTCTGGTTATTCTTTTTCTACTGTGCATAGTTATTATTCCAATGATGTACCTTCTGGTGGTGCTGGGGGACCAGGCCTACGAGCTTTACGGTCAGATACACTTTGACCTGAGCCAGGGTTTTATCATGCAGCTGAACCAGAACAAAATCGTAAGCGACCTGATGGCCCTTTTCAATATACAACAGGGTGAACTTGCCGCAAAGATAACTTCATTCATTCAGCGTACAACTATGTCGGTGTTTTCAAGCATTACATCAATCATTTCATACCCGATTGCCCTGAGCATAAAGTTTCTGCTGATGCTGCTTATCCTTTTCTTTTTATTTAAAGATGTTCATATAATAGACAGATCTCTATACCGCATACTTCCGCTTCCCGATGACCTTGAAAAGGACATAGTAACAAGGCTAAAGAAGGTAATATACATACTGATGATGGGTAACCTTATGATCATGTGTCTCCAGGGATTTATGGTGGGTCTGGGGCTTTATGTTGCCGGGTTAAAGATGCCGCTGCTCTGGGGATCACTGGCTGCCATACTTTCCCTTATACCCGTAATAGGCACTACCTTTGTCTGGATACCGGCATCAGTATTTATTGCAGTTAAGGGGAATTACAGTATGGCCATATTCGCTGCAGTCTGGTGCTTCACGTGGTACATGCTGCTCGAAAACCTGGTTAAACCCAAGGTTCTGGGGGACAAGCTTGATTTTCACCCGCTTATATTTTTCTTCCTGCTGATTGCAAGCATACAGGCCTTTAGCCTTCCGGGTGTGATAATAGGGCCCATACTGCTCTCGCTGTTCTACTCGTTCTGGGAGATATACAAGCTGCTCGATGAGTACGACATGCATAACAGAATAAAGCTGAGAAAACGCATGGCCGAAACTCCACCCTCTCCGGAATGATCTGCCATCATTGAACCATCAGCCAATCAGTGCCTTCAATAACCATGACCAGTCAGCACAGGCCTGCCTGAAATTTTGCTTGCCAGATAAAATGCTGAAGAAAACATCTCCACATAATAATGTTATTCCTGTGATAAATGCCCGAATCCGCCGGTTGATAATCCAATAACATGGATTCCCGTCTGTACGGGATGACATTCAGGGTAACCCCCATAATCACGGCTGTCTCTGAAAACCAGCCTAAAAAAACAGGAGCGTTTAAATGAACGACAAACAACCAATGCAGCTATCTGCAACCTTTCTTGTAATAACCAGCCTTTTTGTAACATGCCTGTTGATCACCAACATAGTGGCAGGCCGTCTTGTACAGATATTCGGGCTGACCATAACAGCCGACCTTTTTCTTTTCCCTGTGACATATATTTTCGGGGACGTTCTTACAGAGGTTTACGGCTACAGAAAGTCCAGGATCACAATATGGCTGGGGTTCGGGTCGAACCTTCTAATGGCATTGATTTTTCTTTCGGTAATACAGATGCCCGTTCCCGGTTTCTGGCAGGATGGTGCCGCATACACAACAGTCCTGGGTGCGAACACGCCGCGTATTGTTGCGGCATCGCTGGCAGCGTATTTTTGCGGCGAGTTTTCAAACTCGATGATTCTGTCAAAACTGAAGATTGCAACAAACGGAAGGTTCCTCTGGTTGCGTACAATAGGTTCAACGCTTGTGGGGCAGTCTTTTGATACGGGTATATTTATGACTATAGCATTCTGGGGGATGTTCCCGATTGAGGAATTTATATCAATGACCCTGGTGCAGTATGTATGGAAAGTAAGCTACGAGATACTTGCCACGCCCGTTACGTATTATATTATAAGCAGTATAAAGAAGAAGGACAGATGCGATACCTACGACAAGGGGATCAGTTATAATCCTTTCCCCGGTTTGTTCAGGGAATAATCTTCGGGGTTGATCTTTCCCCGCCTTAAGTTGAAGATTTAAGCCTGCAATTTTCTTGACTTAGGGGATTTTCTGTATTAATTTAAGGTTCAGCTTATATGAAAACAATTTCTCCATACATAATACCCCCGGTGCTGTCGTTGATTACAGCTTATGCGCTGTCGTTCATGGCCCTGCTCAGGGGAAAGTTAAAGTACGAAAACGTACTCTTGGCACTGATCTGTGTAAGCTGGACACTCCCTTCAACAGCATTTGTTTTTCATTACCTCATGAGTGATGAAAAAACTCTTATGGCGATTGAGAGGGTTGTGCATACCTTCTATGTTTTTATGCCCGCGCTTTCAGTTCTTTTTTTTCAGAAGATGGCCGATCACAGGAACAGGTATGTTACAACAGCCTTTTTTCTTGCCGGAATTTCTGTTGCGGCCTTTGTGCATACGGAATATTATTTTTATGCCTTCTATCTATATGACTGGGGCCGTATTGCCCGTGGCGGCCCGGCATTTATGGCGTTTTACCTTTACGGCGTGGTAGCGACACTTTATATAATGTGGCTTTTTGCTTATAAATACCGCAAAGAGAAAAACAGCATAATAAGGGTAAAGATTAGTTATTTCTTTCTGGCATATTTTTTATCAGCCATACTTTCGTTTACAAACCTGCCGTCAATGCACGGTATAGATTTTTACAGTCTGGGCAACTTTACATTTATTCCGCTGGGGATCCTTACCTACGGAATTCTGCGCCACCGGGTAATGGAGATAAGCAGTATACTTCATCTGTCGGTTTTCTGGATTATGCTCTCGTCTATCATAGTTCTTCCGAACATGGCAATCTTCGTCATAATGCGCCAGTATTTCTATTCGATAAATATACTCAAACTTTCACTTATATTTATAGTATGGTTCCTGCTCAATTATTTTTATTTTATTCATATACAGCCGCTGATCAACCAGATCTTTAACCGCCTCAGCTATAATCTGGGTAACATTGAAAATAATTTCAGCAGGGATATTTCCCAGTTAAAAAGTCTGGAGGATCTTGCCCGCGAGCTTACATCGGTGCTCAAAAAGTCTCTCAACCTTGAGAATGTGCAGCTCCTTTGCCGCAGGGGCTATCTTAACTGCTATACTGATTTAAACGGATGCGTGCTGGAGATTCAGGACACACTGCAGCGGATTATGCTAAAACATGATTTTATCGAGAAGAGCCTGTTAGAGTCGTCCATAGAGCAGAATCCCGAAGACCTGCAGGTGCTGCCTGTTTTTGAAAAGACCGGCAGCGAATATATAATACCCATGAGTCACAGGGACGAATTGATTGCAATACTCGTCATGTCAAAGAAACGTGATTTAAAACGGCTTTATGACAGGGAACTTGAGTTCATAAAAAAACTTAATTCATACGCATCCATAGCGGTTGCCAATTCGGTCATATTCCAGGATCTTTCGGATATGAAAGACAACCTGGAAAAGATGGTTGTTGAGAGGACCTCGATTATTGAATCGCAGAAGGCCGAGATGGAAAGGGACATAGAGCTTGCCAGAAAGATACAGATAGCCCTGCTCCCGAGCCACATACCGAACCTGCCGCAGATGGACATAGCCTACAGGTATGAACCGGTTATGAAGGTCGGGGGTGACTTTATAGACATACATTACAGAGAGGGTATGACCGACCTGGGTCTTTTTATCTGTGATGTATCCGGACATGGAGCCGGGTCTGCAATGATCTCTTCCATGGTAAAAATGTCGCTCAATTCATGGGGCAGATTCATCAACAGTCCGGGAAAAGCTTTTGTCGAAATGAGGAACATGCTTTACGGAAAAATGGGTGATAACTTTATTACTGCATGTATGTGCTGTGTAAATCTCGAAACAGGCGTAGTGACATCGGCAAATGCCGGCCACCCTCCCATGCTTATCGCGCGTAAGGATGGCACGATCCATGTTGTTAATTCAGGCGGAAAGATCATAGTAGATTATGCAGGGTCAGATTACGAGGAGAGTGTGGACAGGCTAAAAAAGGGTGACAAGATTCTGCTCTACACTGACGGAGTTATTGAGGTGCGTAACAATGATTGGGATTTCGGTGAAAAGAGGTTCCATAAAATAATACGGGATAACATTAACCTTTCTTCAGGTGAGATGTGCACAAAAATTTATGAAGGGATTGCGCTTAAGGGGGGTGTCCCTTCAATAGATGATGATTTTGCCGTGCTTGTAGCAGAGTACAGGGGCGGTTGATCCGCCCCTTCATTTTTAATTCTGCCGGTCAAGCATGGCGTTCCATTCGCTGATTCTGTCTGCCTGAGCGGCAAATAGATCCGTCGTATCACCTTCAATAGTGATCGATTCAATTTTATCTCCCTGCGCTATACTGTTCACCGTCTTCTGGTCGGATTCGTCAACTACTGTGCCGAAAACCGTATGCTTACCGTCAAGCCAGGGTGTAGCCACGTGCGTAATAAAGAACTGGCTGCCGTTTGTGCGGGGCCCTGCATTTGCCATTGAAAGAATCCCCGGCCTTGCGTGTCTCAGTTCGGGTCTGAACTCATCCTCAAATTTATAACCGGGGCCGCCAGTACCTGTTCCGAGCGGACACCCGCCCTGGATCATAAAATCCGCAATAACCCTGTGAAAATTGAGCCCGTTGTAAAAACCGCGCATTGCCAGGTTGGCAAAGCTTGCGACAGTTACCGGCGCCTTGTCGTCATAAAGGTCAAGCCTTATGGTGCCTTTTGATGTTGCTATTATTGCTCTGAGCATTTTTTACCTTCCGGAATAGTTTTTAACAGTTTGCAGAAAGCGTATTTTTTTGTCAATTTATACTCGTACAGGGTTGAATAAGTTATTTAACCGGCAAATATTCCTGAAATTTTCGGGGTCAGAGCCTGCTATACTGCAAAAAAGGGTAATAAATACTGATTTTTTGTAAGAATATTGAAAAAAATATTGTATGTAAAAATATTTAATGTATTTTATGCTTTAAAATTACAAAATAACCTTATAAATACCCGGTGTGGTCAGGGTGGTTCCAGCCCGCATAAAGAGGTAAAAAAAATTATTCTATTGGAGGCAGTACGTGAAAAGAAACCTGTTATTAAAAAGTCTTGCATTCGCTTTAATTTTTTCATTTTCATTCTCAACCGGATTATTTTCAGATGACAAAAAGGCTGTTGATACTAAACCCGCAGAGGGTAAAGTTCTCATGATGGCTACAACAACAAGCACGGATAATACCGGTCTGCTTGATTACCTTAAACCCTACTTTGAAAAGGAGACCGGTATAGAATGGCGATGGGTAGCAGTCGGTACAGGCAAAGCTCTGCAGATGGGACAGAATTG
>JAAYBQ010000403.1 GCA_012730035.1 Spirochaetota bacterium | reverse complement strand
TCTTTGTGACATACTTCAGTCCCTCGCAAAAAGCTGCAGAGGCGCCTCTATACAGCACCAGCAACATGCCCATTGTATTTTCAAATGTATGGTGTATCGGAAGGAGCGACAGGGTTCTGTCCTCCGGATTGACCCTTACTATTCTGCATGTATCCATTATGTTGCTCACAATGTTTCTGTGGCAAAGCATAATCCCTTTTGCTGTCCCGGTTGTTCCTGAGCTAAAGAGGAGCATATTCATTTTTTCCGGATCCGGATCTATACTTGTATAGCTGATATCACCCTTTTCAATCGCTGCTTCTCCACAAGCCACCAGGCTTGTCCAACTGACAATGCCCTCTATCGGATCTTCTTCTCTTAGTTTTTCAGCTAAATCCGTCCTATCGCCGTAAACTTTCATCCTTATCTTATGCTTGATAGGATAATCCTCAAACATTTCCTCATAAGTGTCTGTAAAAAATACACCGTCGCATTGGGATATATCTAACAAGTTGTGTATTTCTTCTTTATTTAGTTCTTTATCCAAGGGAACAACTGTGCCTACTCCGTTAACCACTGCCAGGTAGGTGACAATCCATTCATAGCAATTTTCGCCGATAATGGCAATTTTCAAATCTGCGAGTCCGAGATTTATCAGTGCAGTACCCAATGCGTCAACATCATTGTTCAGCTGAGCATACTTTATCTGCTCATAGGCTCCGCCTTTTTTCTTTTTAATTAAAAAAGCAGGTCGTTCCCCATACTTCCCCGCACTTAATTTAAGCATATGTTTCAGTGATGTTATCTCATCTACTTTGTGAAAAGCATTCTCATTGATGTTACATTTCATATTGCCGCTTTCCCTCCATCTTTGATAATTCAATAATAACCTAAGTTCTTAATCCAGTAAAGCATATTATTGTCAGGTGTGTTAAGCCCGCAAATCCCCGGGTATCGGCTTCGGTAGGCCATTGAAATGCAATTACATTCACAGTTAAAGATTCTCCACACTTGGCTCAAAATGACAACAGAGCTGACTGAGCGGAAGGAATTGTGTAGGCAATTGCTTTGCATCAGGCGGCAGTTGCAATTATTAGAGGTGTTTATAATGTGGCAATTAAGGAACGTCCCCCACTGACACGCTTGTCTTTGTTTCATTCTCTGATATAATTAGTGATTGAATGGATAGAACCGAATGAACACTTTTGGAATTCAACAAGGAGAAAATAATATGAGTACAGCCCATATCAATGCAGCTAAAAAGGGAGATATTGCAGAAAGCATTCTCATGCCCGGGGATCCTCTGAGAGCAAAATTCATAGCCGAGAACTTTCTGCAAAATCCCGTATGTTATAACGAAATCCGCGGTATGTTAGGCTTTACCGGTACCTATAAAGGTGTCCCGGTTTCCGTCCAGGGTTCCGGCATGGGAATGCCATCCATGGGCATTTATAGCTACGAACTGATAAAAGAATATGGAGTTAAGAACCTCATTCGGATAGGTTCTGCCGGTTCATTCCACGAGAACATCAAACTTATGGATATTGTTGTGGCTCTAAGCGCATCAACTGACTCCAACTGGCAGCGCACATACGGTATTTCAGGTAATATAGCCCCTTGTTGC
>JAAYBQ010000402.1 GCA_012730035.1 Spirochaetota bacterium | reverse complement strand
CATGTCTTATAGTCAGCGAATTTCATGAAATTATGTGGAGGGGCTGCATATATTAAATCCTTGCTTTTCAGAAGCAATGGCATATTTAAGTATTATCACGATTTACGGAAGGTGCCGAATGAAAAGAACAGCTATACTGATGTTTTTATTTATAATTTTAGTTTCAGGATGTAAGAGCCTGCACGAAGCTGCAACCGATGGTGATGCTTCAAGGGTCCGCAAATTGATATCACAGGGAGCTGATGTTAACGCAAAAGATAAAGATGGAAAAACCGCCCTGATGCTTGCGGCAGAAAAAGGAGAGTCTGTGGTAATCAAAATGCTTATTGATGCACAGGCAGACGTTAATGTAAAAGATAATAATGGCAGAACTGCGCTAATGTATTCTGCGGCAGTCGACTGTCTCGATTGTGTCAGATATCTTGTTGAGGGAGGATCTGAGGTTGAGGCTGAAGATAATTCAGGAGAAACAGCCCTGTTTATGACTCGGAAAAAATCAAAAGTCAGAGAGGAGTTGTTAAAACATTCTAAACAATACAGGTCACAGTTTCTTTGCAGTATTAATACACTCTTTAAATATCTTGAAAAATATCCACAGGTCACTGTAAGTTATGTAGGCAGACCTGACAGCGGTGTGGGTACTGTCTATTACGGTGATGGAGAAAGGCTGGTCCAGCATGAAGGGATACTGCCTGAAATGATATCGGTTCTTAAAACATACGGAGTAGTTTTTACTGAAGATTTTTTTAAATCCATGTCCAGGTGTAAAAAGTAGATTTTACAGCAAAGGGAGTGAATATGAAAAAGATAATATTACTCCATGTAATATTGACAATATTGATCATAAGCAGTTCTCACCTTATCGCAGAGAATACATACATTGGTGAGCCCCGAACCATAGCCCATGATTTTATTGAACTTGAAAAGGATTTCGGAGCTTCGGCAGCGGACCTTGCAGTTGTAAATGATCTGATCAATAAGGCGTCCGGCAGAATCAGTTTAAAGAAAAACAGTTCTACAGAGGATGCCGTCAGCACCCTGCTGCAGATAGACGCGCTCCTTAAAGAGGAAGGTTTTGTTTATAAACAGAACTATTTGCTCAGCACGGGGATCAGAAAAAAGACCATAGACTGCGACAATTATTGCGCGCTGTATATCGCAATAGCGGAGGTTATGAAGATTCCACTGGTACCGGTGTATGCGCCGGGCCACAGTTTTATAAGGTTCTATTTTGATGACGGGTCCTATCTGAACTGGGAACCGATAATGGCTGTTCCGCATCCCGATTCATGGTACATACAGCATCTTAATATTTCTGCTGTATCGATCGATAAAGGTGTGTACCTTAGAACTTTGACGCGCAAAGAATTTTTTGCTGTTGAATATAACAATATTGGCTCGCATCTGCTGATTAATCGCAAGTACGGCGATGCAGCTGTATATTATAGTGCTGCGATAAAATTTAATCCTTTATTCTCATCGGCTTATCATAACAGGGGCACCGCGTATTATGCCATGGGCCGACGTAAAGAGGCTCTTGCCGATTTGCTTATAGCGAACGGGCTTGACCCGATGAGTTATACAACTCATAATACTCTGGGGGATTTATACCTTGATGCAGGAGAGCTGGAAAAAGCAGAGTCGGAGTTCAGGACAACTATCAGCCTTGATCCATCATACTATGTTCCATATCAAAACATGTCGCATGTCAAAAGGGCACAGGGTAAACAGAAAGAGGCTGATTTGTGGCAAAAAAAAGCGCAGGCTATCAGGGCAAAGTACGGTATAAAAAGAAATTCACGGGACTGAATAGAGCATTTGAATTATTTTTTTCTGAAGTATTTGTTCATAAATGTTTCTGCGTCATCGGAGCTCAGCGGTTTAGAAAAGTAGTAGCCCTGCGCGTAGTCACATCCGAAACTTTTAAGAAGCGCAATGTGGGATTCATCGTCCGTTCCTTCGGCTACAACCTTCAGGCCCAGGTTGTGTGCAAGGTTAATTATTGATTTTACAAGTATCTCGCTCTGGTCATCTATATGCATCCATTTGACGAATGACTGATCTATCTTGATTATGTTGACCGGAAAGTGCATCAGGTAGCTCAGTGAGGAGTAGCCTGTACCGAAGTCGTCCATGTAAAGCATAAAGTTGCGTGACTTGAATTCAAGCAGCGAAATATTTGCGGACTCCATGTCCCCCATGAGTGCGCTTTCAGTAATTTCAAATCCCATGTCATCCGGATCTATGCTGTATTTTTCCGTAAGAGTGAATATGTTTTTTGTCAGGTCGGGGAATATAAACTGTCGTGGTGAAATGTTGACATTTACTCTGAGCGAAGATTCCAGTATAAATTTTTTTTTCCAGGAACTGATTTGCCTGCACGCCTCTTCAATAATCCACAGACCAAGCGGCGCAATAAGGGAGGATTCTTCGGCCACCGGGATGAACTTGTCGGGTGATAAAATCATACCGTCTTCACCGACCAGACGGATAAGCGCTTCAAAACCTGAAATACGGTCCTGCTCAAGTGACATCACCGGCTGGTAGTAGAGCCTGAACCTTTTTTCTTCAAGGGCGCTCCAGAGCCTGGCTTCAAGTTTGCGTCTCTCTTCGTTGAATGACTGGCGGTTTAGTGAATCGAGTTCAGGAACAGTATTAACATCAAGCCGTCTACTGCTTATAAGACCGGTGAGCATGGAGTTAATCATCATCGCGGGATCGCTGTTAAGCCTTATTCCGCATTTTGAGGATAGTATCCTGATTAAACTGTCAATGTATCTGAAAAAGAAATTTTTGCCAAATGGCGAAGTAATCAGTTCTGATGCATGGCTGTTGACTTTGAAGGAATACTCGTTTTTATGCTCTGAGGCTTCTATTACGGCAAGAGGTATACGCAGTTTATCTGCAACACTCTTCAGTCTCTCAAGAGAAGAGTCGCCAAAAAGCATAGGCGCTTCAAGGTAGAGTATAATATAGTCAGGGAATATTTTTATCATGCTTGAGTAGGAATTGTCCAGGCTGGTAAAAGCGATACAATGGTCAGACATCTCTATTACAGCGCGTATTTCAGGATGCCTGATTTCGGGGAAATTTACAGCAAGGATGTTCAGCCTGATTTTTCCTGATTCCATGTAATTGTAATCCCGAATTTGATTTATTTATGCAGACAGCCCTGCACATTTAAAATAATACTGTTGCCGGTCAGCATCAACTTCATGTGAGAGCCTGATGTTCTCCTGCGGTATTAGCCGGGCAGCCGGCTGAAATCCATGCCTGGCAAGAGATCATTACATCTTATAGAGATGATGCTTAAACAAACTGTAAATTGCAACTATCACTTCTTCACCATGAAACGCTTTTGTTTTAATTGAATCATAAAATGCTGTATTAAAACAGTATTTTAATATAATTAAACTTATTGACTAAGTCCTGTTATTTTTACGGTAAAGTATTGCCTGAATTTATTTACATGTTATTGACAGGATGATAATATTGTCGCATTATTTACATAAAGGGGCAGGTATGGATAAGTTCAGACTTGTATCATCATATAAACCATCAGAGGATCAGCAGAAGGCCATCGAAGGCCTGGTTTCGGGTATTCATTCCGGAATAAAGTACCAGACCCTTCTTGGTGTTACCGGTTCGGGTAAGACATTCACCATGGCCAAAATTATCGAATCGATAAACAGGCCCGCGCTTGTACTTACTCACAATAAAACTCTTGCTGCCCAGCTCTACCGTGAGTTCAGCGAATTCTTTCCTGAAAATGCCGTGGAATATTTCGTTTCATATTATGACTACTACCAGCCCGAGGCTTATGTTGTTTCATCTGACCTTTATATTGAAAAGGATGCTTCGATTAATGATGAGATAGACCGGTTAAGGCTTAAAGCCTCTTCGTCTTTACTGGAGCGCAAAGACGTGATAGTGGTCTCATCTGTTTCATGCATCTATGGACTGGGAAGACCAGAAAATTTTGAAAAGCATCATATAGTTCTGAAGAGGGGGCAGGAACCGGGACGTGATAACCTCCTGCGAAAGCTGATCGCCGTTCATTACGAGAGGAACGATTTTTCCTTTCTGCGGGGAATGTTCAGGGTCAAGGGGGACATCGTTGACATATACCCCGCGTACCTTAAGCAGGAGGCGTACAGGGTCGAGTTTTTCGGTGACGAGATTGAACGCATTACACTCTTTGACCCGGTGAGCGGCCAGGTCAAGGGCGAAATGGATGCGTGTTTTATATATCCCGCGAAGCATTTTATTTCTTCAATTGATGACATGAAAGAAACAGTACAGATGATCGAGGATGAACTTAAAGAGCGCCTCGAAGAACTTAAGAGTGAAGGAAAACTGCTGGAGGCGCAGAGACTTGAGAGCAGAACTAAATATGACATGGAAATGCTCGTCGAAACAGGGTACTGCAGTGGAATAGAGAATTACTCCCGTATAATAGATCGCAGAAAACCGGGAGAGCGTCCGGCATGCCTGCTCGATTATTTCAGGGGGAACTATCTGCTCCTGGTTGATGAATCACACGTAACCCTGCCCCAGGTCCGAGGCATGTACGGCGGCGACCGTTCACGCAAGGAGAACCTGGTTAAATACGGATTCAGGCTCCCCTCGGCGCTGGACAACAGGCCGCTTGTTTTTGATGAATTTGAAAATATTATAGACAAAGCTCTTTTTGTTTCGGCAACGCCTTCGGATTATGAGACACAAAAATCAGGCAACATTGTAGAACAGGTGATCAGGCCGACAGGTCTTGTCGATCCGCGAATTGAAGTCAGGCCTGCGGGAAACCAGGTTGATGATCTTATAAAAGAGGTTAACCTGCGTATTAAAAATAATGAAAGGGTGCTTGTTACAACTCTAACTAAAAAGATGGCAGAGGATCTGTCAGGTTATTTTAAGGATGTGGGTATTAATTCCAGGTACCTTCATTCCGAAATAGAGACCATTGAGCGTGTAGAAATTATACGGGACCTGCGTAAGGGGGAATTCGATTGTCTCATCGGCATTAACCTGCTTAGAGAAGGGCTTGATATACCTGAAGTAT
>JAAYBQ010000401.1 GCA_012730035.1 Spirochaetota bacterium | reverse complement strand
CCCTCAATTCATGGGATGAAAAAATTAAATTAAAGTACATGGAATAATTAAACCCGATGTTTTATGAATCAAAAATAAAAGCAGGGCTTGATACTGTCGTTTTCGGCAGAAAAGAGATTTTTATTTTCAAAGAAACTGATTCTACCAATGATCGTGCATTCAATTATGCAGAGAAATCTTCACCTGAAGGGACTATCGTTATAGCTGAATCCCAAAATTCAGGTAAAGGCAGGCATGGAAGAAAATGGATTTCAGTACCCGGCAGCAGTATTTCTTTATCTATTATACTTCGGCCCCGTATACAACTTGCTGAAGCACCCGGTTTAACACTTGTTTTAGCCGTTGCACTTTCAGATACCCTTCATGGCTTTAACGTCCACAACCATAGAATTAAGTGGCCCAATGATATACTTATTAACAATAAAAAAATATCGGGCATTCTTACTGAGATGAAAGCTGCGGATGGCGAAATACTTTTTGTTATTGCCGGCACAGGTATAAATATCGGTCCGGTATCGGGGCTATTGCCCGAAAATCTTAAAGAGACTGCAACCTCAATTTTTGACGAAACCGGCATAATGATTGACAGGACCGATTTTTTACGTCATTTTCTATACAACCTTGAGTCGCGTTATAATCAATTTTTACAGTCCGGTCTGACCGGTTTACTTAAAGTTTGGGAAGAGAATTCTGACATTAAAGGCAGAACAGTTTCTGCAATCAAAGACAGAAAGCCGGTTAAAGGAAAAGTTCTCCACATAAACAATGACGGAAGCCTGACACTTGAAACAGATTCAGGCCCTGTAATAATAAATTCGGGCGAGATCAGCATTCACTGATATGGCATGATCCCGGTACACTGTACATAACAGGGCTGGCAGCAGAGGTATGCGTAAACAGTACAATTAAGGGAGCCATTGCAAACGGGTACAGGGTTTATGTAATTAAAGAAGCAGTGCTTTCAATACGCGGCGGATCCCCGGACAGGAAACAGCTTGATAAGTACAGGTCGTATGGTGCTGAAATTATTTCAGTTAATGATCTTAAATAGAAATAGTGGAAAATCACATGAACAGATTTATCATTATCTCAATTGTGATATTGATATCATTCAGTACGGGATGCATTAATTCTCGCGGGAAGGTCAAACCTAATCCTGACCGTGAAAATTTTATAAAGTGTCCTTTATGCAATGGATACGGGAAGATTCAGGTGCAGAAGGCAGTAAAAGAAAAACAGAAGCCCGATATAGATGAGCGGTCAGACTGTTATAATGCGCTTACCTGTACAAGCTGCCTGTTTGTACTGGGTTGGGAAATTTCTCACAGGGATGACATGGAATACAGTAACAGGGAAACAGATAAGCAGATAGATGAAACCGAAAATTCAGTGTATAATTCACAGGTACATGATACAATAAATCCGCCAACATATCAGTCACACAGGTCGGGAAAATTAAAGACCATTAAATGTCACAGGTGTAACGGAGCAGGGTGGATAAACAGGTTTGAATACACTATCGAACCCATGTACAACAATAATGACCTGGATGAAATCATTAAGGCAAATGAAGAATTAAATAAAAAGAACTGAGTTTCACGAGCATACTGTACATTAATCCACCAAAAAATATTGACCTTCACACACCCTGTTTTTATATTGATGAATAATCTGAATCACCCTATACCTTTGAATGAAGTTAAGTAATGCGATCTATAACGGAGAAACCAATGAAGCAGCTTAATAAAAATAATATAGTAAACCGCAAAGGTCCCCTCGTTTTTGTAATTATGGACGGCATGGGAATAGGCCGTGAGAACGAAGGTAACGCGTTCCACCTGGCACGCACGCCCAACCTTGACAGACTTATGCAGGGACCAATGTACAGAAAACTTAAAGCGCATGGGACAGCAGTGGGTCTGCCGAATGATTCTGATATGGGAAATTCTGAAGTTGGTCATAATGCGCTGGGTGCAGGCAGAATTTTTGATCAGGGCGCAAAACTTGTTAACAGCGCAATAGACTCGGGTGATGTCTTTACAACGCCCGTATGGAAAGAACTCATTGAAAAACCTGTTACATCAGGGACAAAATTGCATTTTATCGGACTTCTCTCTGACGGCAACGTCCATTCACACATAGACCAGCTCTTCAGTATTATCGAAAAAGCTGCCGCCGACGGTGTTAAGAACCTGATGGTTCATCCATTACTTGACGGAAGAGATGTATCTGAAACATCGGCACAGATCTATATAAAGCAGCTTGAAGATTTTCTAGACAGGTTCATGTCACAGGGAATGAATTACAGAATCGCTTCAGGCGGCGGACGCATGGTCACCACCATGGACAGGTACGAGGCAGACTGGAGCATTGTCAAGCGAGGATGGGACGCGCACGTGCTTGGAACTGCGAGACCATTCACAAGTGCCATTGATGCCCTTGAGACTTTCAGAAAAGAGGAACCTGGCATAATTGACCAGTACCTGCCTGCTTTCACCATTGTTGATGATACTGGTCCGGTCGGTAGAATAAATGACGGCGACTCTGTTATACTTTTTAATTTCAGGGGCGACAGGGCAATTGAACTGACAAGGGCATTCGAACAGACTGATTTTTCGCAGTTCGACCGGGTGCGCAGACCTGATGTTGTATTTGCCGGCATGATGCAGTATGACGGTGACCTGAAGATACCTGAAAAGTATCTGGTCAATCCCCCGCGAATTGACAATACTGTCAGCGAGTACCTGGTAAACGCCGGGGTCACACAGTTTGCCATATCCGAGACGCAGAAATTCGGCCATGTAACCTATTTCTGGAATGGCAACAGGACTGAAAAATTTGATGATCGTACTGAAACATATTTCGAAATTCCGTCTGACAGGGTCGAATTTAACCAGAGGCCATGGATGAAGTGTGCGGACATTACCGATAAAGTCATTGAAATTATTGGTCAGGGCACTTTCAGTTTTATACGACTGAACTATCCAAATGGTGATATGGTCGGTCACACAGGTGATCTTGATGCGGCTGTTATCGCAGCAGAAACTGTTGATCTGTGCCTTGCCAGGTTACTGGATGCAGTAGAAAAAAGCGGCGGAATTGCGATCATAACAGCTGACCATGGCAATCTTGATGAGATGTACGAAGTAAATGCGAAAAATGGTCAATTCGAAAGGGATAAATCGACAGGTCGGCTGAAAAGCAAGACTGCACATACACTTAATCCCGTACCATTTATTATATTCGACCCGCAATACAATGGCGAATATGAATTAAGGAATGACATTACCGATGCAGGATTGGGGAATGTGGCAGCTACTCTACTTAACATGCTCGGTTTTGATGCGCCTGATGATTACCTGCCGTCGCTGATCAGTTTTACCGGGAAATGAATTTTTTGAAAACATCAGTTCTGTTCGTACTTCTAATTTTGAGCATGGTCAGGATTAATCCTGCTTATACCAGCGAAAAGCTTAATGCAGAATTCCTGAACAGCAGAGGTATGCACGAACTTGAGGCAGGAAACAACAGGGGAGCGGCAGAATACTTTTTACAGGCCATAAAAGCCAATCCATCAAAAAAAAACTATTACAATAACCTGGCAGCGGCATATATCAGAATCAGTGACTTTTACAGCGCAGAACAGCAATTGAGTATAGCGATTACAATTGACCCGAATTACACAAAAGCTCTTTCCAATATGTCAGTTGTGATGTTCAGAACCGGCAGATACAAAGAAGCCTATGAATACTATAAACGTGCGGAACAATCTGACCCATCATATACCGGTGAACGTTTTGAAAAAAAACGGGTCCTCGCAAGACTTAAGGAGGAATCAAAACGTAATCCCGATGACCGTAACCTGAAAATTATAATCAGGCAGATTGAATCGTCAGGCGAATGATACTCTCGTTGCAGGTTGCATAAAAACTTAAAAAAAGTCTGTCAGTAAATCTTTTCAATTGCCTCAATAATCCCGTCAATATTATTCCGCTTAATAACAGGCAGAACAGAAACGATGTCACGATCTGTTACAAGAATTTTTATTGCATTATCAGTAACAAAAAGCGGCTCTTCAGTTGAATCTCCTATTACTTCAATCTTGGGACTTCGACTCTCTTTGTATCCTTCTATTATGATAATATCAGAATCCGGAAAATATAGATGTGCCAGGTCCAGCGGGGTGTAATCCGTATCAATGTCAGAAATAAAGGCCATCGTTTTACCATTAGTGATTGCTGCAGAGAAGACTCCTGCCTCTCTGTAGCGCCACGTATCCTTACCTTCATGGTCAATGTTGAATTCATGACGCATACTTTTAAGCGCAGAGACCTTTTTACCCTGCGACCTGTAGTGCCTTATCAGTTTTTCAACAAGTGTTGTTTTACCTGAACCTGATCTTCCTATTATTGTAATAATTTTCTGCATTTTACTGTCCCGTATTTATTATAAATTCTTCACGTCTGTAAGTCTGATTCCTGCACTAAAGCAGGTATCCCGGCAAAACCATATTCTCCCATGATCAGGCTATCTGTATGCCATATATTTTATCAACAGTCTGCTAAAAAATTCAGGGTGCAGTTAAAGGATTAACCACGAATTCAAAAAAAATTTATCATACTTGAAGGATCATGTAAAGCAATTCCGTATTAACTTCAGGAAATATTTCATTCCGCAATTTATACGTGTAAGATGTTTTTGTTATTTACTTGCAAATTATAAATATATACAAAAACTCTAAATTGAAGATATCCGTAAAGTATTAAATTTGTGTAAAGTCTTCAAACCCTGACTGTTTAATCCTGAAAAATTCTTGAATTATGCCGTGTCAAATATTCCTGTCTTCACAAAGGAGAATGTTGATTAAATGAGTATCAGCGGATGTATAATTGCAGGGGGTAAAAGCGGCAGGTTTGGAAGTGATAAATCCCTTCATGTTTTTAACGGAAAACCACTTGTGCGTCATGTTTATGATGCCGTTCATCCCGTGATTGATAAAATTTTTATCGCTGCAAACGACCCTGAAAAATTTGCATTCATGGGACTTGAGGTTGTCCCTGATATTATACCGGATCTTGGGCCGCTTGGAGGAATCTACACAGCACTTGAAACATTCGAACTGAAACGTGTATTTGTTCTGCCATGTGATATGCCATATCTTAGCAGCGAGCTTATCAGTTTCATGTGCTCAATAGAGCATAACTTCGACATTAT
>JAAYBQ010000400.1 GCA_012730035.1 Spirochaetota bacterium | reverse complement strand
TTCCTCCAGAAACTGCTCCCTTCGCTTATTTTATTGAGTTCTTTTACCGGGACAAGTGTATCATTGATTCTGTGAAGGGTTGACTGGTATCGCCATCTTGTAATAAACTTTCTGATGGGATACATTATCCTGTAGATAATCAGAAAATAGATAAATATAATCACTGATTTAAGGACAAATCCCGATTCAGGCAAACCTGTGATGGTTGAATAGTTTTGAAGGAAAAAAACTATCGGGAAAAAAAGCATTCCGAAAAATATGCACGAGTAAACAATAAAAATATAATACTTGGTAAAGTTGTCCCTCTTTATATCGTAGACAAGGTGATTGGTAATAAGAAGAATAAAAAATAACGGGAGCGGCGTAACAGGATTGCGCAAAAGCGGCAGGTTATATAAAAGCAGACCTGCAGAATATGAACAGGCAAACACAATGTAGACAACTGCAAGCCCGGCCGTGTAGGCCCTGATTGAACTTCTCAGTCTCCTGAAGTTCGACCTGTAGTTTCTTGCGACCATCACTATCGGGATTGCTATAAGCAGCATAATTACTATCGAAGCCTGTATTATGGTGAACAGGTTTTTCGTGAAGGCAAGGTCGGGCGCAATTACACTGACTTTTGTAAAAGGATTTATGAATATCAGTGTGAAATCTGCTGCGACAAGAAGAAAAAGCATGACAATGATCGCCCTGTGCTGTGAGACCTTTCCCGTGGGGAAAATGAATGCCAGGAAGAGACCCGAACTGAAAATTACTACAGGCAGAAATATCACTATTTTTGAAACGAGGGGTGCAAACTGAAATCCCGGTACGGCATTAAGCAGGGTAATAAGCGCGAATTCAATTGCCATAATGATGCATACAAATATAAACTGCCTGTTGCCTGGGAACCTCCTGTTTCTGAAGTTCAGAACGGCCAGAATCAGCGATGAAAGAACAAATAGTCCGCAAATAAAGATAGTAGTCTGTTTCAAAATAGTTCCCCTGTAACCGGATAATAATGAATTCTGCAGCCTGTAAGGCATTATTTCAAGTTAAATATTACACCTCCTTCAAATTATTTAACCTGCAGTATTATTCTTGACTCAGGTTTTAAAAGGTGCTATCGAACAATAATGAATTCAAAGGTTCTTGAAGGGATATCCCGGGCAAAAATTAATCTGCACCTTGCGGTTCTTGGAAGAAGGGGTGATGGTTATCACAATATATCCACCCTGATGGCAGAACTTGAACTTGCAGACAGACTTGCACTGCGTATTATTAAAATCTCCGCCGACTGTGAGACCTCTGTTTCCGTAATTGATTCCGGCGGAACATGCAGCCATATTACGGGCGGTATAGAGCCCGGCAAAAACCTCATATCGATCGGGGCTATGAACTATCTTAAAAGGGTAGATACGCAGGCTGTTGTGGAATTTTCAATAGTCAAGAACATCCCCTCTGGTGCAGGACTTGGTGGCGGCAGCAGCAATGCGGCTTGCGCCATTGAGCTTATCAGGCGTGCCCTTGGCAGGGAGCGGGACAAAGCCGTCTTTTCGGCAGCTGCAGAGACCGGTTCAGATGTGCCGTTTTTTTTATATGGCGGATTCGCACTCGCATCAGGCAGGGGAGAGGTTGTTGAACCTGTTGATTTCAGCTGTAAATATCACGTTATACTTGTGAACAACGGCATACATGTCAATACTGCAGAGGCATACAGGGTTCTAAGGAGGGATTATCTGTACAACGGCCCGGACCATACAGATAATTCCACCCTGATGAAAAAATACATGGGCAAACTGGATAATTGGAAGAAAGTTATGAAAAATGACTTTGAAGATGCAATTTTTCCTCTTTATCCTGAACTCGGCAATGTTAAGGAGGAACTTTACGGGCTGGGGGCCGATTATGCGGCAATGACCGGTTCAGGTTCGACAGTCTTTGGTGTTTTCGAAAGCTATAATAGAGCCATAGATGCCTGTGATTCTCTCAAAAATGGGAATAATGTTGTACTGACTAAATTTGCTCTCTGAATTAATTAATAATTGACTTTCTAAAGAGTTGTTGAGAAATGTGTCAATTGTAAATTCCTGACTTTATGTCAGGCTTTTATTGTTGTGTTCAATTGAGGCGTCGCCAAGTGGTAAGGCACCGGGTTTTGGTCTCGGCACCCAAGGTTCGAATCCTTGCGCCTCAGATCAAATTCTCAGGAGATATATATTAATCCAATCTCTTCAATAGTTCTTGCCGGAGGAAAGGGGGTCAGGATGAAATCCGAACTCCCCAAAGTGCTTCACCCTCTTTGCGGAAAACCGTTAATCGGTTATGTGGTTGATAGCCTCGGATCAGCGGGTATAGATGATATTGTAGTTGTCGTCGGTTACAGGGGGGATGATGTTATCAGTTTCCTCGGTAACAGTGTAAGATTCGTGTGGCAGCATGAACAGCTTGGTACTGGCCACGCTGTTATGCAGGCTGAAGATCTTTTCAGAAATCATGGCGGTTATGTAGTTGTTGCCTGCGGTGATGTACCGCTCATAAAGCCGGATACATTCAGGGCTTTGATGCACGAGTCGGCAAAAGAGAATACCGGTGCAGTTGTTCTTACCATGATCCAGGATAATCCAAAGGGTTACGGCAGGATTGTAAAAAAGGATGGCGAGTTTGTACGGATTGTCGAAGAGAAGGATGCTTCGGACGATGAGCGCGGAATTACTGAAGTGAACAGCGGAACCTATATTTTTAAAACCAGCCTTCTTTTTGAAGGATTGAAGCGTATTACGACAGATAATGCACAGGGTGAATACTATCTGCCCGATGCACTGGAATATATAAAGGGATCAGGACTGAGGGTCGGAACTATTCAGCTGAAAGACCATGTTGAAGGAAGAGGAATCAATACAAAGGAAGAGCTTGTTTCACTGGAGCAGTATGTTTCGCAGAAAACGAGGGAAGAACATAATGAATAACAATCCTTTAAAAATTTTCTCCGGGTCGTCAAACGGCGCTCTTGCCAATGAAATCGCCAGGTACCTTGGTACTGAACTTTCAGGTATTGACCTTAAAAGATTTAAAGATGGTGAAATTTCGGTAAAAATAAAGGATAATGTACGGGCACACGATGTTTTTATAATACAGTCGACGTGCAATCCTTCTAATGATAACATAATGGAACTGCTGCTTATGATTGACGCAGCTGTCCGTGCATCGGCTTCAAGGATAACAGCGGTTATTCCCTATTTCGGTTATGCGAGGCAGGACAGAAAGGTTGAACCGCGCGTGCCGATTTCGGCCAAGGTTGTATCGAACATTGTGCAGGTTACGGGGGCGGACAGGGTTCTGACAATGGACCTTCACGCTGACCAGATACAGGGATTCTTTGATATACCGGTTGACAATCTTTATGCGTCACCAATTGCAATTGATTATCTCAACAGCCTTTCGCTTCAGAACGTGGTTGTTGTTTCGCCTGACGCGGGCGGTGTGGACAGGGCAAGGTTCCTGGCCAAGAGAATCAATGCAGGTCTGGCAATAATAGATAAGCGCAGGCCCGAGGCCAATGTTTCGGACGTAATGAATGTCATAGGCGAGGTTAAGGGCAGAAACTGTATACTCATAGATGACATCGTGGATACTGCAGGTTCAATCACAAAAGCGGCCCTTGCACTTAAAGAGCGCGGCGCAAACGACGTGTACAGCCTTTTCTCCCATCCGGTTCTTTCGGATAATGCAGTGGATAACCTGAAGATGGCGGGATTTAAAGAGATAATTTTTACAAATTCTATTCCACTGGCCGAGTATAAACATCTTGATAACATGAAGGTGCTTTCTATTGCGCCGCTTTTTGGAGAAGCTATAAGAAGAATACATAACGGGGAATCTGTAAGCTCCCTGTTTATATAAAGAGAAAATCCGGAAATAGAAATCCGTACAATAAAATGAGGTAAACAGATGCAAGGCAAAGAACTTAATGCTGAAAAAAGAGACCTTAAGGGCAAAAATAACTGCCGAAGAATAAGAAATGAAGGATTTATTCCTGCTGTTCTTTATTCTCACGGTGAATCCGAATCAATTAAAATCAGCGAAAAGGAATTCTACAGGCTTTTTAAAGGTCACATATCAGAGAGCGTGATATTCAATCTTCATGTCGCAGGAAACAGTGACAAAGAGCTTATGGCATTTGTGAAGGATTACTGCAGACATCCTGTTACAGAAAAGGTGCTGCACCTTGACCTTTTCAAGGTAACGAAAGGTGAAAAAATTCAGACACACGTACCTGTTGAACTTCTTGGCACACCGGCCGGCATTAAAGCAGGTGGTATTCTTAAACATGGTGAAAGGGAAGTGCTGGTACACTGTATGCCGCGTCACCTGCCAGAGAAGATATCTGTTGATATTTCAGCACTGGTAATCGGCGATGTAATTCACGTCAGGGACATTAAACATGGCGAAGAAATTGAAATTTTAACTAACGGGAACAATCTTATAGCTTCCGTAGACAGGCCAAGAACTGAAGCAGAACCGGTAGAGGAATCAGCAGCGGAAACAGTTGAACCGGCAGCCGCTGAGTAAGGTTGATAGCCCTGCACATCTGTAAGTAAATTTATTTATGAAACTTTAAAATCAGTTGTTTGTCTAAAGAATTGGCTGGTATAAAAAGGTTTTATAGGAGTATATTTGTTGAAATTAATAGTCGGTTTCGGAAATCCGGGCGAAAGATTTGCAAATAACAGGCAGAATATTGGTTTTAAGGTAATCGACATTCTGGCGAATAACGAAAACATAGAAGTAAGAATTAAAAAGAAAAAGTCTGTAATAGGCAGGGGCAGAATATACAAGCATGACGTTGTTCTGCTTAAGCCCCAGACTTTTATAAACCTGATAGGAGAATCAGTTCTTTACATAGCATCCTTCCTGCGAATAAATGTTAAAGACATTATCTGCATCGTGGAAGATCCCTCTCTGAATCTTGGTGATCTTCGTATTGACTACATGCAGTCAGACCTGCAGAATATAGGTGTCGACTCAATGGCCCTTGCCCTTAAATCGGATAAATTTGCCAAGGTAAGAGTCGGTGTTGGTGAATGTCCCGAGGACATGAAAATGGATGATTTTCTTTTACAGGATTTTACCTTTGAAGAGAACCTTCTGCTTATTGATGTGCTGAACAAGACGGAACAGGCGGTAAGGATGCTTATAACAAGCCCCATTGAAGATGTGCAGAACCGGTATAATCCCGAGGGTGCACCGAAGATCAAGAAGCGCCAGGTAAAGGCAATTCACATTGATCACAGGAAACTTCAGAAAAACAGCTGACAGTTGCCTTGATTGCTACCTCTTTCTCAGCTCCTCATCTTTCTTGAGCGCTCGCAGCGCAAGTATGCGGACATTGCGATTTTCATGTGTAAGAAGTTTTACTATCCGTTTTCTTGTGTTTTCATCAATCCTGTATCCGGTTACTGCGGTGAGTGCAGCTTTAAGAAGAGAAATCCCCGTTTTTTTGTTGTTTATAAGGGCTGAAATTTCCCTGTATAAACCTGCATCTCTGACCCGGACATTACGGAAGGTCTCAATCCTTACGGCAATGCTGCTGTCCTTCATTGCCGAAATTATAAGATTTATATTTCTGGCCTGGACGGAATCGTCTTCAATTTTCAGCAGCCCGCGTATAGCAGATTCCCTGATCAACCAGTCTTTTTCGCCGTAACCTGTTATAAAGGCAGATTCGTCATCTACTGAAGCATACACTTCAAGAGCCTTGAACGCGGTCCATCTGACAACAGCCTCCCTGTCATATAGCGCCATTTCGCGAATCCTTATGTGCGCACTCTCGGTTTTAATCCTGGCCAGTGCGTTCACCGCTTCAACCCTTATAAGGGGGTAGGGATCATCGGTAGCCTTAAGCAGCAGCAGTATAACGTTTCTGGAATAGGATGTGCCGGAATAGGCAACGACCCTGTTTATGGCCGTTCTTCGGACCTCCCAGTTTGACGAAGAATAAAGTTTCACTGAGCGAGTTATTGCTTCCCTTGCTGCGGCATTATCAATGGTTCCTGTTCCCGATGAACATGAAATGAGGGAGATTATGATTGTT
>JAAYBQ010000399.1 GCA_012730035.1 Spirochaetota bacterium | reverse complement strand
CGCCGTCATAAACAATTTTGTATGGCCTTAATCGGCTGTTGATTTTTGAATAAAATCTGTTTCCAAAATGAGATGGATATACCATCGGACAGATCACATCAACAACGTGGGATAATTCCTCCATATCCTGGCCGATCCAGTTTCCGAAATAATACCATGAATTAAATCCATAGATATCAACAGAAACAGGTATATTTAAAATATTCGCAGCTTTTTTTAAAAAATCAATTAAAATTTCTGATTTATAGGTATCAGCATCTTTTTTATACGTAAAATTACAAAGGTTAACGGACCCGTCTGAAGGGAACCTTATATAATCAAACTGAATTTCGTTAAAACCCGCTTTTTCCAGATCCCTGGCAAGTTCTATGTTATAATTCTGCACAAATTCTGAATATGGATCAACCCAGTACTCTGCTTCAGAGCCTTTCCAGGGTTTCCCCGTGTTCTTATTTTTTATCGCGTAGAGTCCGCCAAATGCGTTATACATTTTCTGGTCTTTAAATGTTACAATCCGGGCTATGGCATATATATTGTTATTTTTAAGCCTGGTAAGAATGGATTTAATGTCCAGAGGGTTTTTCTGTGCTTTTATCTCCGATGCAGTGCCCGCGCCTGCCTTAAAGTAGATATTTCCGAAGTCATCCTTCATATCTATGACTACAGCATTTATTTCGGTTTTTTTTATTTCATCTATATGTTTATCTAAAAATTTTAAAGAGGATACGCTTAGATACAGAGTGTTACGGTCAGCAGCTGCGATAGACCGTCTGTTTTTTTCCGGGTAAGCTGTTCTAAGGCTAAGGGTCGGTAATCTCCCTGCTTCGTCAAGGATGGTTACCGAATAGATATTTTTTTGGCCAGCGATTCTGGTTATAATTTCCGTGTAACCGGAATACTCCGTAATTGGAGAATCTGATTCTTTTCTGTATATTACAGAATTTTCAGTGAAAAACAGCTCTTTACCTTTGAATTGAATATCATAAATAAAAACATCGATGTTTTTCCTGACATTAAAAACAACCGGTGAAAAATTTTTCTCATTATGTTTTTTCGCATATAAACCTCCCCCGAAAGAGAACCCGGCATACAGGTACGTATTGTTTACTGCAAGCATGGATATCTGTTCTGTGAATTTCAGAGTGTCAGAATATGGTTCATTCGGAAGTCCGCTGCCGCAGCTGCTGAATGATTTATCCCCTGATACAAATATTCCGTTAAAAGATGTTGCCGCATAAATTTTTTTACCTGCGACAGCAAGGGCAGTGATGTAATTACGCCTGTTTAATCCGTTTAATGGAACCTCTGTCCAGTTAAGGCCGCCATCCCTGGACCTGTATATTGAATGCTTGGTTGCTGTGACGATGTTATTTTCGTCGCCGGCATCTGCGGCAAATGCCGAGATCTTCCTGTAACCCGGTTCTTTGTCGTATATGCTCCTTCGTTTAAACAGATCAGAATTAATAGATTCCCATTCATAGTTTTTGAGCCTGAAAAGTCCTGATGAGAATGACGCCAGATAGATTTTTCCACCCGCAGTATAGATCCTTACGGGAATGCAGTCCACAGGGAGTCCCCGCATACAGGGAGTCCAGGATCTGCCGCTGTTGTCGGATAACATTACACGGTTGTCAGAGGTTAATGCATAAACCTTAATGCCCGAAGCCGGTGAAAGGTAATCAGGAGTTACTGAAAGAGTGAGCAAAACATAGAGCAGCAGAAATTTTTTTCTGAACATAGGATTGATCAACCGAACTTTTTATTGAACATCTCTTCGTTCATTATAGAATAAGTGTAGCCCTGTTCTGTGAGAAACAACTGCCTGTTATGTGCAAATTTTTCTTCAACCGAATTTGAAGTTATTATCGTGTAAAAATAGGCCATGTTGTCATTTTTTTTGGGCCTTAAAACGCGTCCAAGCCGTTGAGCCTCTTCCTGCCTTGATCCGAATGTTCCGGAAATCTGAACAGCCACATTCGCATCCGGCAGATCAATAGAGAAATTAGCCACTTTTGAAACAATGAGACACTTGATCTCGCCATTCCTGAAACTTTT
>JAAYBQ010000398.1 GCA_012730035.1 Spirochaetota bacterium | reverse complement strand
TGATGAGAGATCGAATTGTGAATAACCTCCCTTTGCCTCAAAATCAAGACTTCCAAAAAACGGTACAGAATTTAAAAAACTGAAACCCTTAAGCTGATATGAAAAATAAATATGCAAACCTGCGGGAGATGGTGAAAGTTTATCAGCCCATATTCCCAGTGGTAAATTGTATTCCCATGAGATCCCCAGATATATCTCACCTTCACTGCCCGAAAATTTTTCTTTAACAGAATCTTTCCCTTTTTTTTCTGTTACAGTTTCTTTGACAACTGCAACTTTATCATCTGGATCGGGGGAATCTATTTCAAAACTTATTTTTCTTTCAGAAATAAAAAGTTTATCCCGGATTATGTAAATTCTGTATTTACCTTTATCTGCGGGTAAAGGATCAAAAATAATTAAAAGCTCGGTATCCGAAACATTTCTGTATTTTACCTGCAGCTTATTTCCATTATAATCTTCAATCACAGGAACTGCACCGCTTCCCAGTTTCTGTCCGCGTACTAAAATTTCCGAACGGACTGAGTGAAGTATCTTTTCAGATGATAAAGATTCAATAACTGGTATTTCCGGAGCTTTGATCTCAATACCATTTTTCAGGACAGTTTCAAAGCCTGCATCATTTACCGCGACAAGGTCATATATGCCTTCTTCGTCACTGCGGGGGTTGTATTCAAATTCAAGCTCAGTAGATGAAAAAAATTTTACATCTGTCTCAATATTTTCAGCGGCATTTCGTAAAAATATTTTTATTTTAGAATCGAAACCTGAACCAGTTACCTTAATAGCACCATTGTCATACGACCATGCGAGCAATCTACGTGAGACATTCCTGATTTCAGGGATAGTAGCTTTTTCAATGGTGAAACCGGTCCAGGATGTGCTCTTACCACGCTGTTTAAGTTTATTAAGAGTTGTTATTCTGTATAAATATTTACCGGGATTAAGTCTGGATATATCATATAATGTTGAGAATACCTCTTTCTCTACTATTACCCTGCCATTGGTATCTTTAATCTCAATTATATATCCTCCTGCACCATATACCGGCTGCCAGCGTATGAACCTGTCGGTTTGAGCAAAAATATCTGTCGTTAATATTAAAGCAAGTAATACGGGTAGTATAATAATCCGCTTTTTACCTGACATAGAACTTTTCCTGTGCTTCTGTTCTGGGGGCGGATATATTTTCACTTACCTTCAATACAAAGTACATTCTGTCCGACTCACTTACAGCTGTGATTCTGTTCCCTGATTTTTTACGCGCACGTACAACCCAGACAAGAGTGCCGGGTTCGAGTGACCTGAAGTTCTTCAGTTCAATTTTTGTAGATTCGGTTGTCATACTCAGCAGCGGTTTATCTACCCCGGAAGTATTCCTGAAAATTTCAAGTTCGTATGAGTCAGCCCCTTTTACGGCTGACCACTGGAATCTAAGAATATTTATGTCGTCAAGATTTATCCTTGCCTGGTTTGACGGTGACAATGGTCCGGGTTTTTCCAGTGCTGCGGGGATTGTAAACGATGAAGTGATCCCCACTACTTTAAGGTTCTCATATTTATCAAGTATGGATACACGCCAGTAATATCTGCCATTACCTGGATTGGTAAACCTGTACTCGCCTGTATCGGTTCTGGTTGTTGAAATAATTTTTTTAAAATCACTATTATCTGCGACCTCAACCAGATAACCTGATGCATCGATCGATTTTTTCCATGCAAGACGTATTGTGGAAGTACTGTTCTCAAGCACTGCATTTTTTACCGGAGTAATATATTCGACCGGTTCAGGCATGCCCACTATAAGTGGAACTATTGATGATGTTTCAAAATCATTTTTACCATAAACAGCCTTCACCCTCCAGAAGTATTCACCCTGGGAAAGGGGCTTGATTTGTAAAAATGTTGTATTAGTGTCAGATGTATTAATAATTTCTTTAAAATCTTTGTCGCGGCTTATTTCGACAATATAAGTCTTTGCTCCCCTGGCCTCCTCCCAGTTAAGTGGAATATATTCTGAAATTGTAGTGGCATATATTCTGCCGTTGTAAATAGGAACAGGCTTCATCCTTGACAGGGATTTTTTTTCCAGTTTAAAAGCTACGGGGTCTGCGGGGGAATCAAGATAGATAAAACCTTCGGGATATATTCTGCGGACTTTCCACCAGAGATTACCTGAAGGCAGAGTATTAAGCGACAGCGAGTTTACGCTAAGGTTTTGCCGGTAAACAACAGTCTTCATTACGGGATCAGAAAAAATTTCAACTTCATAAATGGCATTGGCATTCGAACTGCTCCACCTGAAGTTTACAGAATCAGTTTCAGTTACAGACAACCTGTCATTCTGAACCGGGTACAGATACCT
>JAAYBQ010000397.1 GCA_012730035.1 Spirochaetota bacterium | reverse complement strand
CTTGTGGCTCTCTGCCTTTATTCCCAGGCGTCCAAAATCAGGCTGGCTGTGTCAGGATTTAATGACAGCATTACCCGTGAAACTGAATCTCTAAGGTCAGGCAACTATCTCTCTGCGGGACTTGAAAAGCTATACGCAGCAGCGGCAGTTTTTCAGGTAAGGGAGTCCGGCGCCATACAGAAATACCTTGATAACCTGAAGAGCGTTCAGCTCGGGCTTACCGATGACCTGCTTATAAAGGGTAAGGCCGATTCACTCCTGGTTGATTATCTTGTCTTCGGTACTGTCTCAAGTATTGATGGAATGTATAATGTCGATGCCAGGGTGGTAAACATCGATTCATGGAAGATCGTGAAATCTTATGGCATAACAAGCGGTAACCTTGATGAAACAGTTGAGAATATAAGGTTCAGTCTTATTGATAATTTTAACCAGGAATTCATAACAGACCGGGAAAGCCTGATGAATGATTCTCCGACAGTTGCTGTTTTCATGTTTAAGGATGAAAACCCTGCCGCGATGAAGACTAAATTCAGCACGGTATTTTCTGAAATGCTCAACAGTGTGCTCGGATCATTCCAGATGATTAACACAATTGAGAGAACTTACACAAAAACGCTTATACAGGAAAAGGTTCTCGAAATGGTCGGTGTTGCTGAAAATTCATCCACCAGCCGCAGGGATGTTATGGATATCCAGTACAGGCTGACCGGCGGCTTCCGGGTATTTAAAGATGTTATTACAATAAATTACAAACTGGAAAAGATATCCACAGGCCAGGTGGTATTTATAGGCACTCGCGATATAACTTCATCGTCAGTACTTCGCAGGGTATGTGAGTCGATTTCGAATACAATAGAAGATGTACTGGCCAACAGGATTGGAACACTCAAACTTGACAGTGATCCCCAGGGCGCTGATGTATTCATAGATAATGAACCTATGGGTAAAACACCGCTTCTGTTACCGGTTGCAAAGGGAAGTCATAATCTTCTAATAAGGATGGATGGATTTGAAACACACAGGTCTGCAATTAATATTGAACCGCAGTCTATTCTTGATAAAAGTATAAAACTTGCAGCCTTAAGCCGCAAGTTGCTTAACGATGCATACAGCCTTGAGCGTAAAGGCGATACCGAAGGAGCTATTAGGCTGTACGATGAGTTTATTGTAAAATACGGCGATGCCACAGAGGTTAATGAAGCTCTGTACAGAAAGGGGCACCTGCTTATCAGCCTTAAAAGGTATGGCGAAGCAGTGAGTACATTTGACAGCCTGGTAAAAAAATATCCTGACGCACTCACAAGGGCAGAGGCCTATTTCGGGCTTGCCAAGTCCTATTATTTGATGGGTGATATTGAAAGGGCCAGGGCCACAAAAAGTTTTCTTCTTGAGCGTTTCGGCGAAACATATACGGCAGAAGAGGCACGAAGAACTTTTACCTGGTAGGAGTCTATCACTTAAAGACAGCAAGAGGAATAATACTGCAGGTTATTCCTCTTGCTGTCTTGAAAGCATTTGTACAGGCCCATTTCTTCAATTACTTCAATTCCCTTTACCAGTAAAAGATCTTCAGTAATTCCTTTGCCCTGAACAAGGGATCCCTGATAAATTTTCCGCTAACGCATGACGGGTCTTTTGGTTTAAGAATATGCATAAGTTTGAAATTTATGCAAAATTTGCGAAAAGAGCATGAACAGGCAAAGGTTCAATGTAAATTTGAAACTGCGCAAACACTGGGTTAAATTGTATAGGGGGCATGGTTATACGCGGAACCGGTTATTAATACAGATTAAGCAGTTTCGGGCGTGCTCCTTGTCAGGGAGAGTAAAAACGGGATTTCAGGGAGGATGTTATGAACAGAAATATCGGGACACTGGACAGAATTATACGGGCGGTATTTTCGATAATTGTGGCGCTGCTTTACATGCTTGGTTATATCGACGGGACTGTGGCAGCTGTACTCGGTACTATAGCCTTTGTCTTGCTGGCAACGGGCACAACAGGCATATCCCCTCTTTACATGCTGCTTGATATAAATACACACAGAAAGGGAAGATGAGGCTTTGCGCTGTCTAAAATCTGTTATCAGGCTGCTCCGGACATTCGGGATTGTCATGTTTAAGTAATGATTGATGTTCATTAAAAAGATGCTTTTCAGGCGTCAAATTGTCATTTTTATAACTGAAAGTTACAAAAATGACAAAAAAATGTTATATTTCTGTAGTTAATACATTGACAATCAGCCATCCAAATATCTTTTGTAATTTAAATTTGAGCATTCTGGAGCATTTAGCCGGGTGTTCAACTTGAACATTAATAGCATATAAATTCTAGTAATAAAGAGTGTGCTCTTTATTAAAAAAAATTAAGGAGTTTTGAACAATGAGTGAGATATTGTTCTACATTGCGCCCCTCGGTGCATTCATTGCTCTTGTCTTTGCTTTCGTTTTCTATAAATCTATGATGAAAGCCAATCCGGGTAATGATCTAATGGTCGAAATCGCAGGTCACGTCAGGGAGGGGGCTTATGCGTATTTATACCGCCAGTATAAGGTTGTAAGCATTGTATTTGCAGTGCTTGCCGTTCTCCTTATATTCCTGGCATTCAAGGGTATTCAGAACCCGTTTGTTCCGGTAGCGTTCCTTACTGGTGGTTTTTTCTCGGGCCTCTGCGGATATTTAGGCATGAAGACTGCTACCAATGCTTCTTCAAGA
Source organism: Spirochaetota bacterium (assembly GCA_012730035.1). Lineage (GTDB taxonomy): Bacteria > Spirochaetota > UBA4802 > UBA4802 > UBA5550 > JAAYBQ01. The sequence goes on along the minus strand of JAAYBQ010000397.1, from coordinate 672 downwards.
ACAGCCCAGGGTGCGTCAGAGTCTCTTAACAGGGGTCTGCAGGTAGCGTTCCGTTCCGGTGCTGTTATGGGCCTTGTAGTTGTAGGTTTTGGACTTCTTGATATATCGTTATGGTATATTCTTCTTGATAAAGTCATTTTTACTGCTGAACACATGGCCAGTGGCCTCAAGTTTCTTGGACTCACAATCGTTCCCCAGGGAATTGATGAGCACCACAAGTATGTTGAAATAACAACTACGATGATCACTTTCGGTATGGGTGCTTCTACACAGGCGCTCTTTGCGCGTGTCGGCGGCGGTATATACACAAAGGCAGCTGACGTTGGAGCTGACCTTGTTGGTAAAGTAGAAGCGGGAATACCAGAGGATGATCCCCGCAACCCTGCTACAATAGCAGATAACGTTGGTGATAACGTCGGTGACGTTGCGGGTATGGGCGCCGATCTTTATGAATCTTATTGCGGATCGATTCTTGCGACAGCCGCTCTTGGTGCTGCTCTTCCATGGGCTGACTGGAATTCAGCGGATTTCGGCGGCATGAGAGCAATACTTGCTCCAATGGTTATAGCCGGACTTGGTATTTTCTTTTCAATCGTTGGTATATTCCTTGTGCGTACTAAAGAGAAAGCGACAATGAAAAACCTTCTGTTCTCTCTTAACGTTGGTGTATGG
>JAAYBQ010000396.1 GCA_012730035.1 Spirochaetota bacterium | reverse complement strand
TGACCGGATTGCCGGCGCTGCAATTATCGGAAACCCGGGATGTTTTGCGATGAGCATGATACTGGGACTGCTCCCTGCTGTTGAATCGGGAATAATAAATCCGGGTACTGTTATCTGCGACGGCAAAACCGGTGTTTCAGGAGCGGGAATCAACCCCGGAGCAGCAAACACCTATCCTGCCAGGTACGACAATACCAATACGTACAAAGAGGGACGTCACCAGCACCTGGTAGAAGTTGAGACAATCCTTAACCGTTTTGCCGGCAGTGGTGAATATAAAATAATGTTTGTCCCGCAGATAGTCCCCATGAACCGCGGAATACTGACAACAATTTACTGCGACCCCGCGTCCCCGTGCGACACAAAAAAACTGATCGAACTATATTCTGAATATTACTGTAAATCACCATTTATACATGTCACTGATAAATCACCGTCAACAGCCTCAGTCCGCGGAACTAACAGGTGCCTTATCTACCCCTGCCTTGACTCAAGGACAGGCAAGATACTCATAGTGTCGGTAATAGATAACCTTATGAAGGGACAATCGGGTAATGCAGTGCAAAATGCCAACATCCGCCTGGGCCTTGACCAGCAAACCGGTCTTAACCTGAATCCGTTTTACCCGTAATTTATATTGACAATTAATCGCAAGGGGTGTTATCAGACTTTATGTCAAAAATAATACAAAAAGGAATCATCGCTTCTCCGGGAATAAAGATCGGTAAAGCAGTTGTTTATTATGGTGACGAGGTCAAAGTCCCCAAATACCTGATAAGCGAGAGCCAGCTCGAAACCGAGATCCAGCGCTTTGAAGATGCCATCGACAGGACCAAACAGGAAATACTTGAAATTCAGCAGAAAATAAGCGATGACAACCTGAATGACATTGCAGACATATTCTCGACCCACCTTATGGCGCTGGAGGACCCTCTCTTTATAGACAAGGCGCGCAAAAGGATCAGGAGGGAGCTTAAAAACGCTGAATGGGTAATCAATGACATATCGATAGACCTGATTAACACGCTGACAAAAATTGACGACGAATATCTTCGGGAAAGAATAATTGACATCTCTGACATAAACAAACGCATAATAGGCAATTTACAGAAAAGAAAAAAAGTCAGCATGTCCGACATTAACGAGGACGCAATAATAATAGCTCCGGACCTCACTCCATCCGAAACGGCATTGCTCAACAGAAAATATGTACTCGCCTTCGTAACAGCCCATGGAGGAAAGACCTCACACACGGCCATCATGGCCAGGTCTATGGACATCCCTGCCATGGTCGGTGTTGATGAGGTAACCTCGCATGTCAAGACCGGGGACATGCTTATTGTTGACGCCATTCACGGAAAAATAATAATCAATCCATCCCCCGAAGAGATCGATGAGTACAGCAGGTACCGTGATGATATTATCGAGATCGAAAACGAACTGGCCAAAATTACAAGCCTTCCATCGCAGACAATCGATAACATTGAAATATTCCTTTACGGCAACCTTGAAATGCCGCTTGAGATGGACATCATCAAGTCTCACGGGGCACAGGGTATAGGCCTGTTCAGATCCGAATTCCTTTTTCTTGACAAGGGCCTTCCCGACGAAGAGACCCAGTACGAGCAGTACAGAAAGGTTGTAGAGTACTTTTCGCCTCACCCGGTAACAATACGCACACTTGATTACGGCGGGGACAAACTATCTGATTTTATGAAGAACTACAGGGAACTTAATCCATTTCTCGGATGCCGTTCAATACGGTTCAGCCTTAAGCATACCGACATATTCAGAACACAGTTAAGGGCAATACTGCGTTCAAGCGCGCATGGAAATGTTAAAATCATGTATCCCATGATCTCCACGCTCGACGAGCTGCTCAGGGCAAATGAAATTACCCGTGACGTCATGCGCGAACTTGACAGCCAGGGTACGGACTACGACAAGAATATCGAAATGGGAATCATGATAGAGGTCCCTTCGGCTGTGATTACAGCAGATATTTTTGCAGAACACTCGGACTTTTTCTCAATAGGCACAAACGACCTGGTGCAATACCTCCTTGCCGTGGACAGGGTCAACGAGAATGTCGCGGATCTTTACAACCCGCTTAACATAGCAGTTTTAAGATACCTTAAGACAATCGCATCAGTCTCATCGGCAACCGGAACGCCGGTATCTATTTGCGGTGAAATTGCCGGCGACCCTAAATATACAATGCTTCTGCTTGGCCTTGGATACAGGGAGCTCTCCATGAGCACCAAAAACATGTACCAGGTTAAACGCATCATACGATCCGTGACAATCGGTGAATGCGAGGACTTTTCACGAACCCTTCTTGCGATGAAAAAGACAGACGAAATTGAACTGACAGTAGATGAAATGATGAAGCAGAAATTCCCGGACATTATCATCTGATGAAGCTCTACAATGAACTTGCCGAATACTACTTCGCAATAGAATCCAACCACAGGAACATAACAAACGACGTACAGTTTATACGAAGCTGCGTCACGGGGAACGAACAGCCCGAACTGCTGGACCTTGGATGCGGAACGGGCGAACATCTGAACCTTCTGAAAAAATACGGGTTCAGGTCAACCGGCATAGACAACAGTCCGAAGATGCTTGAAATAGCAAGGGAACGGTTCCCTTCAGGCATAAGGTTCCTTAACCGCAATTTCAAAAGCTTTGACTTCTACAACGAATTCGACATAGTCACATCCATGTTCGGATCAATGGTCTACCTTATACACGACAGCGATGTGGACAACTTCTTCTGGAATACATGGCGCGCGATGAAGGCCGATGCAGTAGGAATTTTCGAGGTGTGGAATTCTATCCCCATTAAAATAATAAAAAACAAGCCCATGTCGCATATATCTACCACACATTATGGCGATGTAATAATCGAACGCGAACGGGGATTCAGGCTTACGGATGATCCGAACAAAACTATAACCGAAGTAAACTACCGGTACAGAGTACATACGGTTAAAGGCCCTGTTACTTACGAAGACACTCACATTATGAGGTCATTTACCCTTGCAGAGATATTAAGGTTCCTTGAAAAAAACGGCCTTAAGATGCTGAACGTCTTTGCCGGTTCTTCAAGGGAGCCCTACAGCGAAAATTCCAACAAGATGCTTATTCTCTTCTGCAGAGAAAAATAGCTACATTGTAGCCGGTTTTTCCTCTGCGGACTGGCCGTTAAGGTCTATCTTCCATTCATCAAAAGTCTCTTTCCACCTGTCGTAAAGGTTCCGGGTTACATTGATGTCGCGAAAAAACTTTTCGGGCTTCTCGAGCGCCAGAAAGAAAACCTCCTCCATTGTGGACACGGGGTGAAAGATCATTTCGTTGCGCACATATTCGGGTATCTTCTCAAGGTCCTTCTCGTTCTCCTTGGGAAGAATAACATGTTTCATTTCGGCCCTGTGTGCAGCAAGCACCTTCTCTTTAAGGCCGCCGATTGGAAGTACCTTGCCGCGCAGGGTAATCTCGCCTGTCATTGCAACATCCCTTCTTACCGGAATTTTACTGAAAATCGAGGACATTACAACTGCCATGGTGATACCCGCAGATGGCCCGTCCTTGGGGATTGCCCCTTCAGGCACATGCAGGTGCAGGTCGAATGACTTTATTGTTTCCTCGTCTATATTGAAAAACTGCTGGTTTGCCCTTACATAGGTAAAGGCAGCCTGAGCCGATTCCTGCATAACCTCGCCCAGTTTACCCGTAAGCTTAAGGTCACCCTTTCCCTTGATAAGTGAGGCCTCGATATTGAGAATCTCGCCTCCCACCTCAGTCCAGGCAAGGCCGTTGGCAAGTCCTACTTCGCTCTTTTCCTCTTTGACACCATATTTGAACTTTATAGGACCAAGGTACTTCTGCAGAACAGCCTCGTTAATCACTTTACGGTAATCAGGTTCATGTTCAACAACCTCGCGCGCCACCTTTCTGCAGACCTTGGCTATAACGCGCTCAAGGCTGCGCACACCCGCTTCACGGGTATAGTGCCGTATGGCAAAGAGCATCGATTCCTCTGAGAATTCGATGTTCACTGGCTGCAATCCGTTCTCTTCTATCTGCTTGCTCAGCAGAAAATCTATGGCTATCCTGAGTTTTTCAGGTTCAGTGTAACTTGAAAGTTCAATTATCTCCATCCTGTCCTGCAGTGGAAGGGGAATATTGTGCTGCACATTCGCGGTGGTAATGAACATTACGTCAGAGAGGTTATACGTTACCTCCATGTAGTGGTCTATAAATGCATTGTTCTGTTCAGGATCGAGCACCTCGAGCAGGGCTGATGACGGGTCGCCCCTGAAGTCCATGGACATTTTGTCTATCTCGTCAAGCAGAATGACCGGGTTAACCGTTCCTGCCTTCTTCATCATCTGAATTATTCTTCCCGGAAGGGCGCCGACGTACGTGCGCCTGTGGCCGCGGATCTCGGCCTCGTCACGCACTCCCCCCAGAGACATCCTTACGAACTTCCTGTTTAGCGCGCGCGCCACTGAACGTCCAAGAGAGGTTTTACCGACACCGGGAGGCCCCACGAAGCAGAGGATTGGCCCCTTGAGTTTTTTAGAAAGCTTGTTTACAGCTATATATTCAATAATCCTTTCCTTGACCTCTTCAAGTCCGTAATGGTCGGTATTGAGGATTTCAAATGCTTCGTCAATTTTGCGTATATCCTTGGTCTTTTTGTGCCACGGAACATCCCTGAGCCACTCAATGTAATTCCTTACAACCGCAGACTCGGCCGACATCGGCGGCATCTTTTCAAGACGTTTAAGTTCCTGCAGAGCCTTTGTTCTGGCCTCGTCACTCATCTTTGCCGCTTCTATTGAATTGCGCAGTTCGGTGATTTCATCCACCTCGCCCTCACCCTGGCCAAGCTCCTTTTTGATAACCTTCATCTGCTCATTGAGATAGTATTCCTTCTGGGTCTTCTCCATCTGCTTGCGCACCTGGCCCTGAATCTTTTTCTCAATGTACATTACTTCTATTTCGCCATTAATAAGTTCCGCAAGGCGGTTTACCCTTTCCGCCGGATTACCCAGGTCAAGAAGAGACTGTTTGAATTCTATCCTCATTTCGATGTGAGAAGCCACCACATCGGTAAGCTGCGATATATCGTCAATACTTTCAGCTGAAGTAAGCGCCTCCCTGGGAACCTTTTTGTTAAGCTTTATGTACCTGTCGAAAACCTCAAGAAGCGAAGCCTTAAGCTGGTTCTTTTCGGTATCAAGCTCAATCTGACGCTCCACCCGTTTTATGCCCACGCTGACATGATCCTCTCCCGAAACGTAATCAGAGACAAAGCAGCGCGATACTCCTTCAACAAGCACTTTGATTGTCCCGTCGGGAAGTTTAAGCAGCTGCAGTATTTCGGCCACGGTTCCCACTTCGTAAAGGTCGTTCTGTTCGGGTGAGGGATTCTGCGCATCCCTTTGCGTAAGGAGCACAATAAACCTGTCGCTCTTCATCGCTTTGTCCAGTGCGCTGACAGACTTCTCCCTGCCGACAAAAAGCGGGATAACCATATAGGGAAAAACCACCACATCCCTGAGAGGAAGCAGCGGATACTTTTTATCATAATCTATAGTTTTTGTAGCCATTTTTTCTCCTGGCATTTTAAGCCGTTTTCTCTTTCTGCCTGTAAGTGATAACCGGTTCTCCTGTTTTAAGAACCATCTCTTTATTTATAATAATCTTCCGGATATTTGTACCCGATGGAATCTCGTACATAAGGTCGAGCATAAGCTCTTCCATAACTGAACGCAGGCCCCTTGCGCCGGTCTTTCTTTCAAGGGCGATTTGTGCGATCTCGCTGATTGCATCATCCGTGAATTCGAGCTCAATATCCTCGAACGAAAATATCTTCTGGTACTGTTTTACAAGGGAATTTTTCGGTTCCGTGAGTATACGCACAAGGGCATCGAGGTCAAGATTGTGCAGATGTGCTATAACGGGCACACGGCCTATAAATTCCGGAATAAGTCCGAACCTTATAAAGTCCTCGGGTGTAAGGCTCTTGGACATCTCGGCACTGTTCATCTCCTTTGCAGGCCTTATATCTGCGCCGAACCCCAGAGACTTGCTCCCCATCCTGCTCTGGACAATTTTGTCAAGGCCGATAAACGCTCCACCCAGGATGAAAAGTATATTAGCAGTGTTGATTGAAATAAATTCCTGGTGCGGATGCTTGCGCCCCCCCTGCGGAGGGACATTGGCATGGGTGCCTTCGATAATCTTAAGAAGAGCCTGCTGCACTCCTTCACCGGAGACGTCCCTTGTTATTGAAGGATTTTCAGACTTCCTTGAAATCTTGTCTATCTCGTCGATATAAATTATTCCTATTTCAGCCTTTTTTATATCGCCGTCAGCATTCTGTATAAGCCGCAGAAGTATGTTTTCGACATCCTCTCCTACGTAACCGGCTTCTGTAAGTGATGTGGCATCTGCTATGGCAAAAGGCACTTTTAAAAGACGCGCCAGCGTCTGAGCAAGAAGAGTTTTACCCGATCCGCTGGGACCGGCAAGAAGTATGTTGCTCTTTTCCAGTTCGACTTCATTCTTTGCCAGGCTTTTGTTTGAAAAAATTCTCTTGTAATGGTTATAAACCGCAACTGCCAGAATCTTCTTGGCCGCGGCCTGCCCTATTACGTACTGGTCCAGAATATCGCTTATTTCACGGGGCTTGGGCAACGTTCCAAAATTGCTCTCAAGGGCATTATTAGCCTCGTCAGTAATTATTTCATTGCATAGTTCAATACATTCGTCACATATATATACGTCAGGGCCTGCGACAAGTTTTTTAACAACCTCCTGGCTCTTTCCGCAGAAGGAGCAGCTTAATGAGGTATCCTGATCTTTTTTCTTTGGAGCCATATATTCACCTATTTTTCTGTTCTTTCAATAACCTTATCAATCAGCCCGTAAGCAACCGATTCTGCGGCAGACATAAAATAATCACGGTCCATATCTGATTCAATATCCCTGACCGGTTTGCCAGTATGAAACGAATAAATCTCGTTCAGCCTTCCCTTCATCTTGATTACTTCCCTGGCATGGATCTCAATATCTGATGCCTGTCCCTGGAAGCCGGCAGAGGGCTGGTGGATCATAATTCTTGAGTTCGGGAGCGCAGACCTTTTGCCTTTTGCACCAGCGGCAAGCAGGAGTGAACCCATAGATGCAGCCTGCCCCAGGCATATAGTCGCCACGTCGGGCTTGATGTACTGCATTGTATCATAAATTGCCATGCCAGATGTCACGACACCGCCAGGTGAATTTATGTAAAGAAAAATATCCTTTTCAGGATCTTCAGCCTCAAGGAACAGCAGCTGCGCTATAACAAGGCTCGAAATGTGATCATCTATTGCTTCACCAAGAAATATTATTCTATCCTTAAGCAGCCGGGAATATATGTCATAAGAACGTTCCCCCCTGCTGGTCTGCTCTACTACAATTGGCACAAGACTCATTTTATCTTCTCCTCTTTTATGATTGATTCTATAAGTAATACGTTATCACAGACGATTAATGAAAAAAAAAAATTAAAAAATCTGCAATTTTTTCTGAAAAACTGTTTAGTATTATATTGATGTTTTCAACCCCGGACGACCTTAAGTGTCAAGGGAGTATTGCAACATTTTATACTGCAAAACAGTTAATAATCAACATTAAAAAAATTTTCAGCATGAATTAACCCTGCATACAGGATACAGAGTTAATTTACCGCCAGAATATTGTTCATTAGTAATCAGTAATATTATCGGTCTGCAAGTTAAATATTTTTTAACTAAATAATATGCCGGACTGCACTGCATGAACAAAATCCGGTATATGTACACTTCAAAACGAATCAGATGCGGTTATACCCTGTTTTTAACAAAATCATCAAGGGCAACAGGCCCGAGTTTTTTAACCTTTGCATTTTCATATATAAAATCGAGGGCCATCTCAAGTAGTATATCCTGTTCAACATTTGCCCTGGAGTTGTTCTCTTCCATCATTTGATAAAGGTCTTCAGAAGGCCTCTGCATAGATTTTGCCAGTGTTTCGACCACCTCGCTGAATTTTTCTTCGGCAACCTTCATATCCTCTTTTTTTACAATTTCTGAAAGAAGAAGAGTGTTTTTGATGGACTTGACCGCGTCCTCTTTAAGCTTGCCCCTGTACTCCTCCGGGTCAATTCCAAGGAGCGAAGCAAACTGTTCCAGGCTCTCGGCATGGTACCCTATTCGCTGCTGGGTCTTCTGAAATATTGAGTACATCTCGTTAAGTATCATCGACTCGGGGATGTCGAAAGTGCAGGTGTCAGCAATTTTAAGTATAAGTTCGTTCCTTGACTCATTCCTGATCCTGTCATTGACAAACTTTTCAAGGTACGAACGTGTCTTTATTTTCATGTCTTCAACTGATTCGTATCCGTTGTTAACGGCAAATTCATCGTTAAGTTCAGGCAGCGTCACTTTCCCTATCTCTGTTACAACTGCCAGGTAGGTGATTGCCTTGCCGGCAAAATCGCCTATATAGTAGTCAGCCGGGTAGCTGATAGTTATCTCTTTCTCGACACCCTTTTTAAGGCCGAGCAGGTGCTTATCAAGTGTATATTCATCTTTGCTTTTGCCCACGACAATGGAGTATGGCCTGAATTCAATTGTGTCCACCATATCCTTTTCAACATCATCTATGCGCTTAAGCTTGAACTTGACAAGATTACCGTTTTCAACAACAGCATCGTCACCTTCAACTGTGTCTATTACAGCTGTTTTTTCGCGCACTGTATCAATTTCATTCAACACGTCCTGGTCGGTAACTGTGCAGGTTTTTTCGTCAGCCGAAATTCCCTTATATTCACCGAGTACAACAGTAGGCATCACTTCTATGCGGGCAGTGAATTTAAACGGTTCATCCCTTTTTATAGCCGCATATTCTATTCTCGGTTCTGATACGGGGGCCAGTTGGGACTGTTCAACAGCTTCAAAAAGCGCATTTTTAGCAAGATTTTCGGCAACATCGGGACCCGCGTGTTCGTTATATTTAGATTCAATAATCGGCATGGGTACCTTGCCGGGCCTGAATCCGTCAATTTTTGCTTTTCTTTGTATTTTGTTAAATACTGCCTTGTACTCAAGCTCAACCTTTTCAACAGGGATCTCGATTTCAAGCTCCACTACGGCATTTTCAAGTTTTTTCTCGTTTAAAATATTCAATTTATTTACCTCTTAACTATCCTGAAAATTGTCAGTATTATTCAGGTTTATATATAATAATCCGGTACTAAACTGCTGCCGGTAATTATCAGTCATCGATTAAGTCATCCTGAGGCGGAAAAGATATTCCCCGGTGAACAGATGAAGATATATAAAACTGCAAGTTTAAAACTATAAATTCTTAATGTAGGCAGGCGTCAAACATTTTTTAACAGCAGATGGCAACATTACCGGTGTCAGATCAGGGATAAATTTAAGACAGAGCATGTTAAAAGCAAGAAAAACAGGTCTGTTGTTTAAACTAAGTTCAACACTGGCTGAAAAAAGAGAGGCTGACCTGAATTTCAGGTCAGCCTGTAGATTGAATCAATTACGATCCCTTTCAAAAAGTCAATGTTATAATGTTATTCTACTGCTTCACATATCCAGTCTCTGAAGTAAAAATATACAAACT
>JAAYBQ010000395.1 GCA_012730035.1 Spirochaetota bacterium | reverse complement strand
TTTTTGCGGACTTTCATGTTTATGACCTCGACGCACAGCGAGAAGAATACAGCGAAGTAGATGTACCCCTTGGGTATCTCGTAGTGGAAGCCTTCGAGCACAAGCATGAATCCTATAAGTATAAGGAACGAGAGGGCAAGTATCTCAAGGGTCGGGTTTTTATGTATAAAGTCAGCCACCTTGCCTGAGAATACCATCATAATTACCATGGCTATTACAACCGCGGTTATCATTACGGGGAGCCTGTCTGTGAGCCCTATGGCCGTAAGTATTGAATCGAACGAAAAGACTATGTCAAGCAGTGCTATCTGGATTATGACGTTAAAAAAATTCGCCGGTTTTTCCTTTTCCTTTTTTCCGCTGTGATCCTCTTCCATTTTAAGGTGGATTTCGTGCGTGCTCTTTGCCAGTAGAAACAGCCCGCCAAGGAGCAGAATGATCTCCCTGATGCTGAAGCCGTTTCCGAACACGCTGAAGAGTACCGTGGTCAGGTTCTTGACCATCCATGTGAGCGATGCCAGCAGTATTATCCTGAATACAAGGGCCAGGGCAAGGCCCAGTGCACGCCCCCGTTTTTTCTGCTTTTCGGGCAGCTTGTTGGTTATGATCGATATAAAAATAATGTTGTCGATTCCAAGTACTATCTCAAGAAAGGTAAGGGTGAGCAGGGCTATCAGCAGTTCCAGCATATATTTACTCCGGGATTGTTATTAATTATGAATTTACATATTGACCTTTTCTGTGTCAAATACAATAGGAGTGCGCTGAGGCAGATCATTTTGATAATCGATTCCGGTTTTAAGGTGACTGGCAAAGGGTGTACAAATTCATTCGTTAAGAGTTTTAGTCCGGGATTAAAAAAAAGAGAGGCGGCTGCCTCTCTTTTTTTAATAATATTGATCTGCCGGATTACATCACCAGTTCCCGTTTTTCAAGGCCGGCGAGGTTTTCTTTGATAGCCTTATCGGGCATCTCGTAATCCTCAATTTTGCCTTCAAAGTATTTCTGGTACGATTCCATGTCAAAGTGGCCGTGTCCTGATAATCCGAATACAATTGTTTTTACCTTGCCTTCGGCGTCAGCTTTCTTTGCCTCTTCCATGGCTGCCTTGATCGCGTGCGCGCTTTCCAGGGCCGGAACAAAACCCTCTGTCCGGGCAAAGGTAAGGGCTGCTTCAAAGACCTCCTTCTGCTGGAATGCTACTGCGTCAAGGATGCCCTCTTTATGCAGCTGCGAGATAATCGGTGAAGCTCCGTGATACCTGAGGCCACCCGCGTGTACAGGCGCGGGCACAAACTGGTTGCCCAGGGTGTACATCTTGATGAGCGGGGTATAGTGCGCTCCGTCGCCGAAGTCCCAGAGGTATTCACCCTTGGTCAGAGTGGGGCATGCTGCCGGTTCCGCTGCTATCATCTGTATTTTCTTGCCGTCCATCTTTTCAGGAAGGAACGGGAGTATAAGTCCGCCCAGGTTCGATCCGCCGCCGCAGCAGCCTATAAGTATGTCAGGTTCGATGCCCTCTTTTTTAAGCTGCAGTTTTACCTCTTCGCCTATTACGGTCTGGTGCAGAAGAACGTGGTTAAGTACAGATCCGAGTGTGTAGTTTGTATCAGCCCTTTCAGCGGCAATCTCGACCGCCTCGCTTATTGCTATTCCCAGTGCGCCCGGGTGATTAGGGTCGCTGTCGTAAATGGCCTTGCCGTATCTTGTTGCAGGTGATGGGCTGGGTATGCATTCGGCTCCCCATGTCTGCATAAGCAGGCGCCTGTATGGCTTCAATTCGTAGGAGCATCGCACCATGAATACCTTGCATTCAATGTCAAAGTACTGGCATGAATAGGCAAGGGCGCTTCCCCACTGGCCCGCGCCGGTCTCGGTTGTAAGATGTTTTATTCCCTGCCTGGCGTTGTAGTATGCCTGGGGAACTGCGGTGTTCGGTTTGTGCGAACCTGCCGCTGATACACCCTCGTACTTGTAGTATATCTTTGATTTTGTACCGAGTTTCTCCTCGAGCCTGCCTGCCCTGTACATGGGGGTTGGTCTCCAGAGTGAATAAATCTTGAGAACCTCTTCCGGTATGTTTATCATTTTGTCGGTCATGTTGCCGTCCTGGGCAACAAGTTCTTTCGCGAATATCTGTTCAAGGGCTGCCGGGTCAAGGGGTTTGCTTGTGGCCGGGTCCATGGGCGGCAGGAACGGGGTTTTAAGTTTTGCCAGGTACGGGTTGGGATTAAACCATTTTTTCGGCATCTCCCTGTCCTGGAGTATTATTTTTCTTTCTAACATTGGTATTCACCTCTTTTTTATATGTAGTTTGTTACTACAAATAGAAACATGCAGTGTCAATAATATTTTATGCAAAAAAACAATAAAAAGAAGGTCTGTTTTAACGGATTTACCACCCGCTGAGCTGGAGCCATGGAGGGCCGGGGGTTCGGCTTTTACCTGTAAATACCAAGTACTGCAAGCCAGGTAAGTCCTGCTTCGCGCGTGTACCTGAAGAGCCTGGTTCTTATCTTTGTAAAAGGGGAATATTCCTCTCTGCCCTGAATCTCCAGTTTTTCAGCGGGGAATGCGGTGCCCTTAACTCCTGCCTTGCGGCACTGGTAAAGAAGGCGCGGCAGGTGGAAGCCCTGGGATACAAAAATTACATTCCGTTTTTCAGGGTGATTCTTACGCTCGAACCTGCAGGTATCGGGAGTGTCATCGGCAAGGGGATCGATCTCAACAAGTTCCGGGTCAACTCCGCGTTCGTAAAGGTAACGGGCCATTACCTTTGACGCGGTTTTCATGTTGGATACGACTATTCTGGAGGATTTACCCTGGCGCAGTATTTTAATTCCGGATTCAAGCCGCTCTTTGAGCAGGGGGCTTACGCTCCGGTCTTTGCCCACAAGGGTTCCGAAAATAAGGACTGCATCACTTACAGGGAGTTCGTCTATTGAACTGATTATTTTTGAATGCCCGGAAACAGAGATGTATATAAACGGAAGCCAGTATAACGTGAACAGTAATGCCAGAATAAAGATAAGAGATTTTTTCATTCTTTAAAATGTCATAGCCGCGCGTACACGTGAGGAACAATGTGCGACGTGCCAATGAATAGAGTCTTATTTTTTGTGTCTACGTGAGTTTTCATCTGTCAGTTTCTACAAAGCCCCCTGTCCCACGACTCACTACTATCACTTCTATTTCCCGGCCCCCAGCCGATAAACAATACCTTTTTATTTACTTTTAGCGGCGTCCCCCGGCGGGGGCTACTTAATACTTTATACATAAAGTCTGAATTTAATTGTTCAACCCTTTTTGCGCCCTTGCGAGAAATTTTTTTAATTCTTACTCCGTGCTCTCTATGTCTCTGTGTGAGGTCAGTTAAGTTTAAAAACCCCCTCCGGGGGTGGCAGATATTTGTTTATGAACAGTAATGATATCTCTGCCGGGGGCATTAAGTTCAGATTGCATAAAATGCGGGTAGTAGTGATCCGGGTGAGCAGGGGCAGTCTTGCCGGTTACACTGAAGGTTCTTTTGTGTAACGCAGCAGGTTTTCATTATGCGTCCTCTGTTCTGCGAAGCATAATAAGGCCTGCGATAAAGAGAAAAACGACGCAAAGAACTCCGTACCTTGAACTGCCGGTAAGCATCGTTGCAAGCCCCATGAGGAAGGGCCCTATTATTGCAGCGAACTTTCCGAATATGTTGTAGAATCCGAAGAATTCGGCCGATTTTTCCGCCGGAATTATCTTCCCGAAGTATGACCTGCTGAGCGCCTGTATGCCCCCCATTGATGTGGCAACCATGAACGAGAGTATCCAGAAAACGATGTTCCGTGATGCCGGTGTTGTAAAGTCCGGCAGAAAGAACGCGAGCGTGGTAATCAGCATGTAGACAACAATACCTGCGGTTATCATGCTCCTGGCCGAGAACCTCTCTGCCAGGGCGCCGTAGAGCAGCGCGAAGGGGAATGCAAGCACCTGTATCATAAGTATGGCCAGTATAAGGCTCGCAGTGTCCAGGCCCGAATCTATTCCGTAAGCCGCTGCCATGCTTATTATTGTGTCCACACCGTCTATGTAGAAGAAGTATGCGCCGAGGAAGATAAAGACATTTCTGTGCCCGCGTATGTTGCGCAGTGTTGCCGCGAGTTTTGCAATGCTTTCGCGAAGCGGTGATGGTCCGGGTTCAACAGAGTGTACCTGGTTCACGTTTTTAATCATGGGTATTGAAAAGAGAATCCACCACAGGGCGGTTATTACAAATGCGGTGCGGTAGCTGTTCAACGAAGGTGGATTACCCGATGTGAGCATTAATATTATTACAGCAGTGAATGGGATTACGCTCCCTATGTATCCCCAGGCGTAGCCGTGGCTCGAAACTCTGTCCATGCGCTCCGGCCGGGTAACGTCGGTCAGAAAGGAGTCGTAGAATATATTTGCCGACGCCCACGATACTTTCGCGATTACAAAGAAGAGCAGGCAGAAGACCCATTCCCCCCGGCCTGTAAGCGCAAGGAGCAGTGTGCTTAATACTCCCGCGCAGAGAAAAAATGTGAACATCCTTTTTTTGCGTCCCCTGAAGTCTCCGTACGAGCCCATAAAGGGCGAGAGTATCGCAGTCACCAGTGCGGCAGTTGAAACAGCGTATCCCCAGGCTGCTGTTGACGATGACTGTTCCAGTCCCGATGCTGCCACAGATTTGAAGAATACGGGCATTACCGCTGTCACCATTATGAGCACAAAGGCGGAATTGGCAACGTCGTAGAGAATCCAGCTCTTTTCTTCTTTTGTCATTGATTGCCCCTGAAGGTATCACCTGCTTTCTGTTTATATTAGAGTATAATCAGGCCGCTGTCCAGTTAAAAAACAGAGTGTTCGGCGGGGGAATTAAAACGATCTTATTACACTAATAAATATTTATAGGAATAATTACTGATGTTGAATAGGGGTTTTCAGTAACAAACGGTTAATTTTAATGCAAAATATGGTGCTTTTTTCCACGGGTTTTCTTAAATTATATGTGCAGTTTATACCATTTGAAGCAGGTGAAAAATGGCTGCCGGAAGTATTGAGCATATCGACAGTGGCAACATTGAAAGCGGGAATGTGACCGTTCCTGCATCTGAAAATAAAAACCTGAATGATTCACTGGCTGTGCTCGACGGGCTTATGCAGAATGAAAGGATAGGCATAGCTGTTTTGCAGGGCAGGCCGCCGGCGATTGTTCTGGCTAACAGGGGCATGGCCCTTTTGACAGGCTACAGTGAAAAGGAACTGCTTTCGTTTGGTATCGAAGATGAGAAAAATCTTATTCACCCCGATTTCAGGGATGCTTTTTTCCGCAGGTATGCCAGCATAATCGATGGTACCGATGAACCCGCTGCTTATGAATTGCGCATAATCGGGAAGGATGGCTCCTCAAGATGGGTCAGCGTCTTTGTCAGTCTTATTCAATATTCGGGCGCCAGTTCTGTTGTTATATCACTTATTGATATTACTGAATCGAAGAATTCCGAGATTGCACTTCGCCAGAGCAGGGAGAAGTACAGGCTGCTTTTTGAAAGGTCACCGGTAAGTATTTTCTACTACGACACCGATCTTATTGTAAGGCACTTTAACGCCAGGTTTGTCGAACTGCTTAAATCCACCAAAAAGGCTCTAAAGGGTTTTAACCTGCGCAACATAGAGGACAGGTCCATACTTCCATGCCTTGAGACGCCGCTTAAGGGCAGGAAGGCATTTTACGACGGACCCTACCGTGCCATGACCGGTGGTGCTTATGTCATTGTTTCAATGAGAACGGAGCCGGTTTACGGCGATGACGGCAGCGTTGCGGGCGGTGTTGCCATTATTGAAGACAGGACAAGGCAGCACGTTACCGAGGAGGCGCTGCTCCAGAGCGAGCAGCGCTTTAAGCAGATGATTGATAATTCACCCATGCCGATTACGGTTGTCAACAGCCAGGCGCGCATGGTTTATTCCAATAAAAGCAGCCTTGATCTCTTCGGCTATTCGCCGGAAGAGGTCCCTGACCTGGATACATGGTGGCAGCGGGCCTATCCCGATCCTGAATACAGAAAAAAGGTCGTGCAGGAATGGATAGATAGCTTCAGGATCATGCGCGAAACAGGCAGATCCTACGGTCCAAGCGAGCACCGCGTGACATCTGCAAACGGTTCTGTCCATGACATAGAGTTCCACGTGGTCCCGCTTGGAGATTTTTCTTTTATCGTGATGAACGACATGACGGAACACCGGAAGGCCGAGGCTGAACTGCTGCGCACAAAGAAGATCGAGTCCATCGGAATACTTGCCGGCGGCATTGCCCACGATTTTAACAATATACTCACGGCTGTCCTGGGCAACGTGTCACTGGCCAGGATGGAGATTAAGGGGAACGAGCATGTTGACGGAATACTTGGCATAGTTGAGAAGGCGACCTGGAGGGCAAAGGATCTTACGCAGCAGCTTTTAACTTTTTCGCAGGGTGGAGCGCCCGTAAGGCGCGCGACTTCAATGCGCGCCCTTCTTGCCGATACCGCGGACTTTACACTGCGCGGCTCGGGAATAAGGTGCAGTATGGACATAGCCGGGGACCTGTGGAATGCCGATGTGGACGAGGGGCAGATCAGCCAGGTTATACACAACATTGTGCTCAACGCGCGGCAGGCAATGCAGAATGAGGGCACATTGAACCTGCAGGCTGTGAATTATCATTTTGAAACCGGCGATCTTCCAGTTGAAAAGGGGGACTATATAAGGATACTTGTCCGGGACAGCGGCCCGGGCATAAGCAGCGATGTCCTCCCTAATATTTTTGATCCATTTTTTACAACTAAAACTTCGGGCAGCGGACTGGGGCTTTCGGTTACATATTCCATAATACGCAAACACTGCGGGTACATAAGGGTGCTTGAAACGGGAAGCGCCGGGACTACATTCGAGATAATTCTTCCGGCAACGTGCGAGGCTGCAGTTGCAGAGTATGCTGCACCCCGGGCTGCCGATGGCGCTGGTTCCCGTATACTTGTTATGGACGATGATGAACTTGTTCTGGACATCTGCACAAGGATGCTGGAGAGGATGGGTTACAGCACGGTGGGCGTAAAGGATGGCGACGAAGCGGTCCGCGTATACAGGGAGGCGCTTGCATCGGGGAGCAGGGTCGACTGCGTCATTATGGATCTTACAATACCCGGCGGGCCCGGGGGCCGCGAGGTGATAAAAATTCTGCGTGAATTTGATCCCGGGATAAAGGCTATTGTATCAAGCGGCTATTCCAATGACCCCGTAATGTCAAAGTACAGGGAATACGGGTTTACCGGGGTCTCGGTAAAACCGTATTCTTTTGATGAACTCAGGGCTGCGGTGGACGCGGCCATCAGTTCGCGCTGAAGAATCAGGCCTCTATTATTATCTCTTCAACCTTGATGTTTTTTCCCGAAGCCCTGACAGCCTCCTTTGTAATAAAACTGAGGCCGGAACAGCATGGTACGGACATGCGCACTATGCGTACGGAACGGATGTTCCTGTCCCTGAAAAGGGAATGCAGTTTTTCGCTGTACTCATCCATGTACGGGTCAAGCTTGGGGCAGAATGTAAGCATGCGGCGGCCTTCAAGGTGGTCCCTGTGAAAAGTGCCGCATGCGTAGGGCGCGCAGTCAGCCGAGACAAGTATGTCAACTCCGTCGGCAGAGAATACTGGCGCCAGAGGGTTAAGCAGCTTAAGTTTTACGGGCCACTGCTCAAGCGCGGAGTATCCTGAACTCTGTTCCGGTGCGGGGCTCTGCTGCTTTGACCTGAGCATGTTGCTGCTTCCGGGGCAACCGTGGCCGTGCGTATGGTGTACCTGGATTTTAGGCGCAGGCACATCGGGTATGGTTATACCCTTTGCCCTGAGTATTGCTACCGCCTCTTCGTAGTACCCGGTCTCATTGTGTTCAACAAGGTGTACAAGGTGGTCTTTTACGGCGACCGGGCCTGCTGCTATAATATTCTCAAGAACCTTTGCCTCGCTATACGCCTCGGCATCCCTTGACTCGATGGTAATGGCATCAACAGGGCATTTGCCTATGCACGCGCCAAGTCCGTCACAGTACGAGTCGTTCACCAGACGTGCCTTGCCATTAATCATCTGAATGGCCCCTTCAGGGCAGCCGGTGACGCAGTTCCCGCAACCGTTGCATTTATCCTGGTCAATAATAATGATGTCTCTTTTCATGTTATTCCTCTTTTAGCCCCCTTTAACCTTTCTCCGTGTTCTCCCTGTCTTAAGCGCGGCGGGTAGTATAGTGCGTTAAGTCCCGTTTACAGCCGGCGCGATGGCCCCCGGCGGATTAAAGCATCCGTACTGTATAATCTTTATTCCGCCGCCCCATTGAGGGGCTTGTGCGCTTATCGTTCACTCCGGGACAATAAATACCTGATCCCCTTCCGGGAGACTCCGCTATGAATTGATGAAATATTCAAAGCTAAACCGGCCGGGAGCGCAAGTTGATGTTTACCACCGGTGGCAAAATAATCTGTCTGATGCTTGACATTAAATTCTACCTGTAATCTAATCTATACCCACAACGTAATCATTTACATTGACCTGTGTCAAGTAGGGAGAAAAAATGCCCGATTTCAGAGATACCATAAAAAACAGCCTTTTTTTCGGTGGAATGTCCGATGAACTCTCGGCGCGCATGGAGAAGATGGCCAAACCGGAAAATTTCGGCAGGGACGAGATGATCTTTTTCGAGGGGGACCGGGGAGAAAAGTTTTATTTAGTATCTGACGGCCTTGTTAAAATATACAAGTCGACTGAAAGCAGCCGTGAAGTGGTGCTGCGGCATATACGGCCGGGCGAAATGTTCGGCGAGGTTATACTTTTTGAATCGCCCGCCTATCCGGTAAATGCAGTTGCAATGCGCGATACAAGCCTCTACTCCATTCGACGTGACATGTTCCTTAAAATGCTTGAGGGCCGGGAATTTGTGCGATTCTTTACGGGCAACCTTTTCCGTAAGATGCGCTACCTTGCTGACCGCGTCGCTTTTCTTAACGCGTATGACGTAGAGGAGAGATTCTTTCTTTTCATAGACGAGCATTTTGGATTTAAGCCCCTGATAAACACAGACCTTACAAAGGCCGAACTTGCAGAGGCAATAGGCACGATCCCCGAAACCATGTCAAGGCTGCTTGCCAGGCTCAAGCTGAGGGATATTGTAACATGGAACAGGGATGAGATGAAGATTGATGTTGACTATGCCCGCTCAGTAGTTGAGAGGTTGAGGGTGGAATAGCAGGGGGGCGGTAAAATCTGAGTATCTTTATTAAAAAAACTTGACGGTGATTTAATATTTAATTATTTTCTTAAAGACGTGGAATTAATGTAACCGGCATTGATTCAATGATACTATATTTTATATATATTAGAAGCGGTAACAATTGAATAAGCCTTTTGCCGGTTCAGTTGAAAATCTGCAATTTAATCATTATTATTCATTCAAATGGAGGAACAATGGCTATAACACTACCCGATCTCCCTTACGCAAAGGATGCGCTTGAGCCGCACATCAGCGCGCGCACACTGGAGTTTCATCACGATAAACACCACCAGGCGTATGTTACAAACCTGACAAAGCTAATAGCAGGCACGGACATGGAGAACATGCCCCTTGAGGATATCATTAAAAAAAGTTCAGGCGATGCTGCAAAGGCCGGCATATTCAACAACGCTGCGCAGGTTTGGAACCACACCTTTTACTGGAACTGCATGAAGAAGAACGGTGGCGGAAAGCCGGGCCCTAAACTTTCAGCAAAAATCGATGCCGCGTTCGGCAGCTTTGATAAATTTATCGAAGAGATGAAGAATGCCGCAGTGACACAGTTCGGTAGCGGATGGGCATGGCTTGTGCTTGACGGCGACACAGTAAAGATAATGAAGACTTCAAACGCTGACTGCCCCCTTGCCCACGGACAGAAGGCTGTTCTTACAATAGACGTGTGGGAGCACGCCTACTACCTGGATTTTCAGAACAGGCGCCCTGATTACCTGGCCACGTTCTTTGAGAAGCTGGTTAACTGGGAGTTTGCCGAGTCTTTGATGTAGCTGAATACCCCGGTGTAATGCCGGGTCTTTGCGTCGGGATATACTTGAACACTGCACCTGCACTACAGGCAGGTACAGTTTGTTTTAGTGTGGATGAAATTTGATTCAGTTTAATATTGCCTTCCCGGTGTGATATTTTTTGAATTGAACACCGGTAGTTCTTAAATTGTCTAATATGGTATGCGGGGAGTATTTTTTGCGTAAAGTTTATTTAACAATTATGTTTTATGCGATGTTAACGTTACTGGCTAATGCCGTTAACGGCGATACTGCAACGCACCAGAAACATGTTCTGTATATAAGTTCCTACAGCCCGTCTTTCCCCACTTTTTTTCAGCAGGTCGAAGGTATACGCTCGGTCTTTAACGGGAAAAATATAATCCTTGATATTGAGTTCATGGATTCAAGGCGCTTTCCCGGGGATGATT
>JAAYBQ010000394.1 GCA_012730035.1 Spirochaetota bacterium | reverse complement strand
GGGTAACATTATTGCTACAATTTTGATAAAGAATTGCTAAACAGCATGTTGAAAGGATATGCTTTCGATTATTTTATGCCGTAGGTTGGGGAAGGGAGAAAGTTTGTAAATAAATACTGACCCGTAAAGTTGTTTGAGGAGGGAGTTTTACCGGTCTATCCGAGTTGCTGCAATAAACTTACCAGATTCTCATCCCTGGTTATTCCCAGTTTTTTTCTGAGCCTGACGCGGGCTACCTGAATGCTTTTCAGCGACTGGAATGTAATGGAAGAAATATCCTTGGTGGTCATATTTAACCTGAGGAAGGCACAGAGCTTGATTTCATTCGGGGTAAGGTCGGGGTATTTTTCACCCAGCTTCTGATAAAAATCCTGATGCACATTCTGGAACCTGACTTCGAATTCGTTCCAAACGGTATTGTCGATGTTCGATTTCATTTCGCGGATGATTTCCTGCACTACCGTTCTGTTTTCAGGCAACAGCATATGCCTGATTGCCAGCAGTTTTTCGGAAATGGATGCAAGAAATTCATTTTTATTCACGAGGTACATTACATGTGTGGCCAGTTCTTTATTGCGGTAATCCAGTTCCAGTTCAAGGTTTTGTTTTTCCAGCAACAGGTTTTGTTTTTCGAGCGTCAGGTTTTTTTGCTCCAGTTCCAGGCTCTCTTTCACCAGTTTTACCTGCCTCATCTTTATGCGCTGGTTCCGGTTGATCAGGTAAAGAATCACAACGGTGAAAAGGAATATGCCGGCTATAATCATATAGATCAATGATTTCCGTTCTTTTTTTGCCAGCGCTATTTCCTGCTGCAATTCCGCTTCCTTCCGGAGTTTTTCATACTGGTATTGTAGTTCAAGGCGTGTGGTCTGATGTAGTTTTTCACTATCCAGAATACTATCGTGTAGTTGCTTGAAAAGCTTATGCATTTCCAGTGCCTTGTCATATGCTCTGGTCTTCTCAAAGGTTCGCGACAGAAAATCAGCTGAGAGCATTTCAGATTTCAGGTTCTTTGATTTCCTGCTGAAATTTAACGCTTTCTGTAAAAAATCAATGGCAATTTTATAATTTCCCCGCTCAAATTCAAGGTTCCCCAGGTTGTTGTTCACCTGTGCCAACCCGGCTGTATCTTTAATAATTTCCCTGATATCGGCTGATTTTATGTAGTACTCATAAGCCTTCTGATAATTTTTTTCTTCCTTGAAAATGATCCCGAGGTTATTATAAAGCACAGCATCGTATGCAATTTTCCCTAACTGCTTGTTTAACCCGAGTGCGACCTCAAAATACTCCCTGGCTTTGGAAAAATCTTCAATGGCCACGTGAACCGACCCCAGATTGATGATAAAAACAAACATGTTCTCAGTTACATCTGTTTTTTGTGTGCTTTGGCTGAGTTTCTTAATTATCGCATATCCTTTTTCAAAGTATTCCTTTGATTTTGAGTAATTCTCCATAGCGAAATAGGATGTTCCGATATCTGCATAAGCCAGGGACGTCTGGTATTCAATTTTAGCCGTATCGTGCGCTGCAGATCGGATTACATCATATTGTAAAAGAATCTTAAATAAATAGTCGAGCGAAATGTCATAGTTTCCGCTTTTATAGAACAAGCGGTTTAACTTATAGTAAATGCCGGGAATATAGCGGTTTTCATTTTCAGGGACTACCCGTGAAAGTGCCTTGTTGTAATAGTAAAGAGCTGAGTCATGCTGGTCAAGCCTGGCATAATAATCGCCGGTTTCGACCAGCAGCCTTATAGCCGTAGTGTCTGCGGAGGCGGCAGCAGCAAGCGTCTTCAGGCTGTCGGCAGGTCCTGCCATAAGTTTACAGCC
>JAAYBQ010000393.1 GCA_012730035.1 Spirochaetota bacterium | reverse complement strand
TTCAACACAATATTAAAAAATGCCATTTACACAAAAAAACTGATACCCCCTGAAAAGCTGGATATATCCGTGCAGCATCTTTCAAATATTGAAAGAGGAAGACGTTTTGTAACCGCAGAACTTCTTGATAGAATTGCTGAAATATTTGTTGTTCCGCTATCTGATCTTTTTATAGATATTATGCCTTTACAGGCTAACAAACTGAAAGCACAGGCTAAACGTATTACTGCCATAATAGACAATGAACTCTTTGAATTTACTGCTAAAATTAAAAAGAAAATAATTGATTCATTATAATTCACGCTTGCGGTTGTTTTAAACACGTCTCCCATGCTTCCTTTCCCCTTTTAAAAAACGCGATGGAATTTAAATGTCAAAGCCGGAACAAAAATATCGGGCGGTAAAAAAATTATACTATCGGTCAGAAACACACGGCAAATGTCTGTCAATTGGATTTTTCCCGGTCTGATGTATTTGAAGTGTGAGCTAAAATCTTAAAGTACTGTGAAAGTAATCGGGTTATAATGGTGTTATACTCTGAAAGCAGGGGATCAGGGCATTATCTGATAAAACGATTGACGCTGGACCCCGGCCGCTTTAATAAAAACACTCCCCTGTATGCCGCCCTTGATGTTCCGGCTGCAGGATTTTATGCAGACTATTACGGGAGTGTTGAATTTGGATTTATCCTTATCACCGGGTGTGTATGCGCTAGCTCCGCTGATTCTCTTTGAAGATGATGATATCATTGTTCTGAACAAACCTGCGGGCATGCTGTCACTGGATGACGACAGCGGCCGCACCTCGCTGTACGCTATGGTCAAAGATTACCTGCGGGGAGATGCAGCGAGCGATGAACCGGTTTACTGTGCGGCCATGCACCGCATTGACAGGCCTGTGTCCGGGGTCATGCTCTTTGCAAAAAATCCCGCTGCAGCAAGGATTCTTTCATCTGACATGAAGCAGCGGCGTATACGCAAATTCTACTGCGCGCTCACTAATCCCGCACCGGGAACGCAGTGCAATGAAGAATGGCGTGAACTGCGGCAGCATATTGTTCACAGGCGCGCCAGGACCTGTATGGCAGAGGCGTCTGATCCGGGTGCGCTTGCCGTTGCCATAAGGTACAGGGTGATGGTATGTGACGGTGAATACGGCCTTGTGCTGGTTGAACTGCTTACGGGAAAGCGCCACCAGATAAGGTTCCAGCTTTCATCAATCGGTATGCCCATAACAGGCGACAGGTTCTACGGGTCAAAGAGGCTGCTCGATGACGGTATAATCTGCCTGCACGCGCATTACCTTATGTTTACACACCCTGTGACAGGAAGTCCCATGATTATAACTGCACCGCTTCCGCCGCACATTGAAGCAGTCACTGGTACTGCGCCGGGTATTGGTGAGTACCTGCGCGATTAAGTTTACTTTATTCTTTCCCTTATCCAGGAAGTATCCCTTCTGCAGTCTAGAATTGCATAGATATAAACCGTATCATCTATTACATTATAAAATATGGAGAATGGGAATCTTGCTGTGAGCATGCGATTATATTTTTAAAAGATACTGGATGGATGCCTGCGTATATTCTTAGTGATTCAATATCTGAAAATATTGAATCAAGAAAATAGGAGCCCAATCCTTCAGACTGTTTTTCGTAAAACCAGTACCCATCTGTCAGATCCCGGCTGGCTGATTCAAGAATTAATATTTTCATTGAATAGAATTTATTATTTTTTTACGGGCTTTGTCCCATTCAACAAATCGATCTTTTCCGGATTTTAGTGCATTTTCTCTCTCATCCAGAACATGTTTATGCCATTCCGGTGACGGGATGCTTTCGGCATTTTTGCGAAGATCATCCCGGATGGTTTCCATTGTTTTGATTTTTTCTTCAACTGACATTTTATCCAGCGGGATTGTAGCTTCCATAATTTGTTCCTTAAGTATATTTAAATATATATCTAAATATACACACAAATTGAATCAAGTAATTTTTATAAGTATAAAAGTATTGACTTGCCAACCATGTATATATATTGTATATACTTCAGGAGAATCTGTATGATTAAGAAAATGGTTCAGCATGGAAACAGTTCGGCATTGATAATCGACAAACCAATCATGGAACTGCTGCATATCGACAATGAAACACCGCTTGAGATTTCAACTGACGGCAGCAGTATTATCATTTCACCCGTGCGGGACATGGAGAGGATCAGCAGGCTTGATAAATCTCTTGGTAAAATTAATAAAAAACACAGTACAACCCTGAGGAAGCTTGCTGAATGAACAGTGACGAAATTGAATTTCTGACTCTTGCTGAAGCAGTTGAGATACACAGGAACCAGGTTCAGTTATATGGCGGTGACCCGGGGATCAGGG
>JAAYBQ010000392.1 GCA_012730035.1 Spirochaetota bacterium | reverse complement strand
TGATATCCATGTATCTTCTGCAGGAACGCTTTAAGATAGTTCAGTTTCTGTTTAAGATTTTTGAACCTGTCCTCATAAGTTCTGTTATTCTTTTCAACAAAAGAGTTCTCATTGTACATATCGCCGATTTCATTCCAGAGAGTTGAATCCGGATCATCTTCATATGCTTTTTTCTGCTTTTTCCATTCTTTGTTCATCAGTCTTGCGCTGAGGTCATTGAAGTCAACAAGGGACCTGAATCTTTTTTTAGACTCGTAGTGTGCATGAACCACATCCCAGAGCATTCCTATTTCAGTGCTGAATGCTGCTACCTGCTTGTCATACTCTTTTTTGGCCTCTTTAAGCTGATTCTGATCATAGTATGCCATCCTGATTGAATATCTTTCATCAGGAAGTACCGTTGCATCTGTCTCTTCATATTCGCTGATACGGCATACCCTGGCGTTTTTCAGGTTATCACAAACCTGGTAACCGAGCTTGCTTGTATCAAGAATTGATGTTATTGAATTGATACAGGTGTTATATCCCCTGTTTCTAATGTTCTCTTCATCAATTATATACTTGATGTTTTCCCTGATATTAAGCGGATCCATCTCTTCGACATCAATTTCCGCCCTGAGTCCCTCAATCTTATCAAGGAACTTCTTGGCAAGGATTGTATATCTTTTCGATTTTTCGTCCTCTTTATCGTCGTCTGTGAAGTTCTCTATTCTCTTGACTCTTTCGAACATTTTTTCACTTGATGAAAGCTCGTTTTTGCCTTTATCAACAAGTTCATCATTAAACTGCTGAACCTGCTTGTCGATCAGGTCATGAATCTGCTTCTGGATAGTATCCTTCATGATAGATTCAACTGTTACCTGGTAGTGATACATGGGGCTTATGAGTTCACTTTCAAGTATGTTTATTGAAAGTTTTACATCATAAACATATTTAGGTCTCAGTTCATTGTCTTTGAATACGCACTTGAGGATTGCATACGCATTTTCACCGCGGACAAAAGCGCCTACGTCAGTTTTCTGCCTCAGGATAGAGTTAGTTTCTGTTTCGAGGTCGTTTACTCCCCTCTGAATATGCCCCTGGAGGTGTCCATACATGTTAACAATGGATTTTTCTATTTCACCAGTATGAAACTTGTCAGCACCACCGATCTTGTCCAGAATCTCAACTATCTCTTTCGGAGTATACCTTGCAAGACCTTTGGATTCCTCTTTATCAACAAAATCCCTGACTTTCTTAATAAACTCATCTTCCATTGTGACAGTGTACCTGTTGAACATGTTCACATAGGTCTGGTTTATGTAGTTATAAAGTTTCTCTTTCAGACCACCCATTACATCGAGCTCTTTGAGGACCTCTTCCGGGAGTTTTGTCTGTATCTGATTGAGGACCTTATCATAAGTCTCGTTCAAAATAATTTGCGCTTCAGCGATTTTATCCCTTCCCTCCTGCGCAATTGATTCCCTTGAACCAACAGCACTCGGCATAGTCGGGTGAACTTTATTGGGGCTTTTTGGGAACTGGGTAATAGACATTGTTAAAACCTCCTTGGTATATAACGAAACATGATTACTTCTTTTTTTAATAAAATATATTTTGCCTGTTTATGCTACAAATCAGCAAAAATAATATTTAATTTTTCATAATAAAGTTAAATATATCTACATTATTCGACGTGTCAAGATTTATTTTAAAGAATCTTGATTACTTAAAATAATTTTAAAAAAAATCATCTACTGTCAAATATATCGGCATCCGGGAAAAAAGCAACATTACTTTATTCGGACAGATACCTGAAACTGAAATTTGAGGCAGTGAATATGTCGCCATTATTAACAATTCCGTCATTTTCCTTATTCTTAAAGGCAACTTCAAGACCCTCACCATGGGAGAGCATAAGAACCACTCCGCCCTTGACACTTTTGGCCTTCAGACTGAACGGAACTCTTGATTCAAAATCCCTGAGTTTAACATTACAGCCGAGCACACGTCCTACGATTATCTCGCGTGCACCAAGAGGAGTAAGATCGACCCTGTAAACCTCGGGCTTAAGCAATTCATGGTTCCAGTATTCCAGGCTGCCCTTGATTTCAAGCTTCTTCAGCCTGAGATATATAAAGAGTCCTATAAGAACGGCAAGAGCCAGCAACACAGCCAGCGCTGGTATAACCTTCTGCTGAATAAGCCCGCGCCTTTCCATGTCACGCTTCATGTCTTCGTTAATAGCCTTTTCCGGATCAGTTCCATCAAGAATCGTCGTATTGCTGCTTACAGTCTGAAGATTGCTGGTAAACTGCTGCAATGAAGATGATATTTTACCTGACTGCTCCATGCGGGAAAGATTGACCACATATATCCACCACTTGTCATTCCCCCGATACTGCTCAGCCACTGATTTAAGATCAATCCCCTCTTTACCGGGAGGCGGATCATCAATACCGTCTGTCATGATCACTATTACTACTTCACGTTTTTCACCGGCAGCGGTGTTTTCATCAGTCTGGGTTTTAGCAAGTGCAAAAACCTGCTGCAGCATCACAAGCATATGAGTCCATTCGCCATGAGCTTCGGTCATGGATATATATTTTTTTAATATATCCCTGTCATTCTGGTCATCAAGCATAACCCTGGGGAACATCTTTACATCATTGTCAAATGTTACAAAAGTAACCTTGTCGCCATCCTGAAGCTGGTTGTCAATATATCCATTTACGCTGTTCTTAACTGTCTCAAAAATATCCCGCGCGCCACTGCCACCAAATCCCCGCATACTGAGCGATGTATCAAGAACAAGGATAACATCCTTGTTTGAAGAAGCGGCAACTGCACCGGATGAACTTACAAGCACAAACGAAAATGCCTGAATAAACAGTATTAGAGCATAAAAACATCTTCTTATTTGTATCACTGGAATCACCTGAAGTTTTTTTTTAAAATATTGTAAAATAGTGTACCTGTCAAGAATAATTAATTCAAACATTCAAATTAAAACTCATTATATATCCTTTCACTGCGGATATATTTTCGCAGATCAAATTCATCATCCCTTTTTACATCAAGATATTCATTCATTAGAATTGTAAACCAGGCAAGTGTATCAGCCCCGGTTTCAAGTGCGACAAAACTGCCCTTCCCTTTATGCCAGTCTTTGATGATAATTCCGTAATTCAGTACCGCAAGAAGCTCAAGTTCCGATTCACCCTCTATGCTCCGGGACATATAGTAATTAATAACGTCGTTTTTCAGATCAATAAGGGGATAAGCCTTACCGCAATCTGCGATAATAAATGAAGGAACAATAAAGTTATTTTCTGTCTCAGAGAATTTATTCAGCTTTTTAACTGTTACTATCCGGTTCAGGGCTTCGGCAAGTGTATTTTTAGCAAGACCATCCACAAGAAAAAGAGCGCCGTGAATCAGCTCGTAGGGAATATAACCACCCATGAGTTTTGCAATATCCCTGCAGTATTCCCTGTATATGATAAAATCAGCACCTTCGGGTGAAAAACCTGAACCATCAATGGGCTTAAGTGAATCCACATTAAGATCAGATGGAATAACTCCCCTGATTATTCCGGCAAGGCCTTTTCTGTCTATTTTTACTGCAGTTTTTTTAGTCCCCCTGGTTTCAGCCGTTTTTGATGGGGAGGTTTTTTTTGCTGTTTTTTTACTGAATGCGCTGAAATAACCCTTGATCATTGTATCACCTTTTTATTTCAAGATACGACTGCTTTATTATTATCTTCAATTAATCAATTGTTGTCAATAAAATAAATGGGGGTATATAAAAACTCAGTTTTTATATACGCAGGGAAGCCCTGCGGGGCTTTTTGCGGGGCTGCGCCCCGCGCCCCGTCTGTTTTACTGATAAAGATTTTTTAGAACAATCAATTTATCAGCACTGCAAATTTATGAAATTCCCGATAGAGTCATCCCTGCGGGGCTTTTTGCGGGGCTGCGCCCCGCGCCCCGTCTGTTTTACTGATAAAGATTTTTACTACGAATTCCCCGCATTAAGATAACAGGAATACTCACTGCTTTTTTAGGGGGGAGAAGAGCGAAATTTTAACAACGCACTCCGCGCTGCCATAATAAAAAAAGATTGCCTAATACAAATGGTAAAACTTTATGTACATGCCTGCGGTGTTCGCGTTAGCCTGCCGGGTTTTGAGCCTACTTTTCATTCGGGATCTCAATATCTGTGATCAAAGGTTGCGCTCCGCAAGGAGATGGCCGGATTTTACATGAGGGAACCCACCTGGTTATCCAGGTTCTAAAAACCCCTGGCTACACGGCACATGCGGGTACTATAAAAAAAGAGAGGCTGCAAAAACAGCCTCTCTTTTTTTATTTTATGCTTCAGAAAGCTTCTTATACCTGTTATAGGTCCACTTTGCATTATCCTGCGCAGCCTTAAACAGCTCTGCCGCATGACCAGGGAAATCCTTCTTAAGAGTGGTGTAACGCACTTCACCCATAAGAAAATCCTGGAACTTGCTGAAATCAGGTTCCTTTGAGTCAAGCTGGAACGGATTTTTTCCTTCAGCTTCAAGCCTCGGGTCAAACCTGTAAAGATTCCAGTACCCGCACTCGACAGCAAGTTTTGCCTCAAGCTGGGACTTGCCCATTCCGGCCCTGAGTCCGTGGTTAATACAGGGCGAGTACGCTATTATAACAGACGGTCCCGGGTATGATTCGGCCTCCTGGAGCGCCTTAAGATACTGCGCCTGGTTGGATCCCATTGATACACAGGCCACGTAAACGTATCCGTATGCCATCATCATCATGCCGAGATCCTTCTTTCTGATCTTTTTGCCCGAGGCTGCAAATTTCGCAACTGCAGCAGCAGGTGTAGCCTTTGAGGACTGGCCCCCTGTATTTGAGTAGACCTCAGTATCAAGAACAAGAATGTTCACATCCTCGCCGGAAGCTGCTACGTGGTCAAGTCCGCCGTAACCGATATCATACGCCCATCCGTCACCACCGAAGACCCATACGGATTTCTTTATAATATACTGCTTCAGCTTGAATATTTCCTTAGCTGAAGGGGCAGTATCTTTTTCAAGCAACGGAATGATCTTTGCCGCAAGCGCAACGGTTTTTTCAGCATTTTTCATTTCCGCCTTCCAATCATTCAGCAGAGACTTGAGCTCGGACGAACTGCCTTCGGTCTGATATACATCGACGAGATCCGCTATCCTCTGCCTCATCTGAGTTACACCCAGGTTCATCCCGAATCCGTACTCGGCGTTATCCTCAAAAAGTGAATTTGCCCATGACGGACCACGTCCTTCAGCATTCTTGCAGTAGGCAGTGGCGGGCGCAGACGCACTGTATATAGATGTACATCCCGTGGCGTTTGCAATCATCATGCGGTCACCGTAGAGCTGTGTTATGAGCTTAATGTAAGGAGTCTCACCGCAACCTGCACAGGCACCGGAGAATTCAAACAGCGGCTGGCAGAACTGGCTCCCCTTGACTGTATTTTTAGCCATTAACGTATCTTTATATGTAACACTGGAAGCCATGTAGTTCCAGTTTTCACTTTCAGGCATCTGTGATTCAAGAGGCTTCATCACGAGAGCTTTCTCTTTTGCAGGACATACCTGTACACAGTTACCGCATCCAGTACAATCGAGAGGGCTTACCTGAATTTTAAACTTGAGCCCCTCAAGTCCTTTACCCTTGGCATCGAGAAGAGTGATGCCCGCAGGAGCTGCCGACGCCTCTTTTGAATCAAGAAGGAACGGCCTGATTGCAGCGTGGGGACATACATATGAACATTGGTTACACTGGATACAATTATCAGGCACCCATCCAGGAACATCGACTGCAATTCCGCGTTTTTCGAATGCAGTGAGGCCGGCCGGGAAAGTTCCATCCTCCCTTCCGATGAATGCGCTTACGGGCAGAAGCTCGCCGTCAAGGTTGTTTATGGGCTCCATTATTTTTGTGACGAATTCAGGTTTGCCCGACTGCTGTGCTTCGGACTTACCTGCAAGTGCTTTCCACTCCGCCGGTATTTCAATCTTCACAAGCCCCAGTGCTCCACTGTCTACTGCCTTGTTGTTCATGCTGACAATGTCATCACCCTTTTTACCATAACTCTTCTTGATAGCTTTTTTCATCTCCTCGATAGCGACATCGTGGGAAATTACATTGGCCAGTTTAAAGAATGCAGCCTGCATAATTGTATTGGTTCGTGAACCGAGGCCGAGCTCCTGTGCAATTTTTGTTGCATTGATTATATAGAAATTGATGTCGTTTTTAGCGATCTGCATCTTCATTTTTTCAGGAAGCCTCGAGATTGTTTCGTCAGCGTCCCAGATACTATTAAGAAGGAAGGCACCCCCTTTCTTGAGTCCTTTAAGCATATCATACTTGAAAATGTACGAAGGAACATGGCATGCAACAAAATCAGGCTGAGATATAAGGTATGTGGACCTGATCGGTTTTTTGCCGAACCTGAGATGTGAGACTGTAACGCCGCCGGATTTCTTTGAATCGTATGCAAAATATGCCTGAGAATAAAGATCCGTGGTATCTCCGATAATCTTGATCGAATTCTTGTTTGCACCTACAGTTCCGTCAGAACCGAGACCGTAGAACTTGGCCTCAATTGTTCCTTCGGGCACAACGCTTATATCATCACCTACGGGCAAAGATTTAAAGGTAACGTCGTCTACTATACCTATGGTAAATCCATTTTTGGGTTCAGGGAGCTTAAGGTTTTCATAAACAGCAATAATCTGTGCCGGCTTTGTATCCTTGGAACTGAGGCCGTACCTTCCCCCTACTATCAGCGGGGCATTGGCCTTTCCATAGAACATATCCCTTACATCGAGGTAAAGAGGCTCGCCGTTCGCACCCGGCTCTTTT
Source organism: Spirochaetota bacterium (assembly GCA_012730035.1). Classification (GTDB taxonomy): domain Bacteria; phylum Spirochaetota; class UBA4802; order UBA4802; family UBA5550; genus JAAYBQ01. Next base: position 4,089 of record JAAYBQ010000392.1, on the reverse strand, counting down.
GTCCTGTCAAGCACAGCAATTCTTTTTACTGTTTTCGGGAGAACCTTCATAAAGTATTTTTCAGAAAATGGCCTGTAAAGGTGAACCGTGATCAATCCGACCTTTTCGCCCTTTGCTGTTAGATAATCTATGACTTCACGTGTTGTCTCTGTCACTGAACCCATTGCTATGATGATATTCTCAGCATCGGTCGCACCGTAATATGTAAATGGATGATATTCCCTGCCCGTAATCTTAGCTATCTGCTGCATGTAGCTTTCAACCGTGTCGTCAAGTGACTCGTAAAATTTATTTGAAGCTTCACGCGCCTGGAAGAATATGTCAGGATTCTGGGCTGTTCCCCTTATAAAATCATGCTCAGGGTTTAGTGCATTTTTTCTGAACCTGTCAACAGCATCGCGGTCCAGCAGTTTTCCAAGCTCATCGATGTCTATCTCTTCAACCTTCTGTATCTCATGGGATGTGCGGAATCCGTCAAAGAAATGTAGGAATGGCACCCTGCTCTTTATAGCGGCAAGGTGCGCAACTCCCGCAAGGTCCATAACCTCCTGGACGCTGCCGGTTGCGAGCATGGCAAAGCCTGTCTGGCGAACTGCGTATATGTCTGAATGGTCACCGAAGATTGAAAGTGCCTGTGCAGCAAGGGTTCTTGCGGTTACATGGAAAACCGCGGGAAGCAGTTCACCTGAAATTTTATACATGTTGGGGACCATCAGCAGAAGGCCCTGCGAAGCAGTGAAGGTTGTTGTAAGCGCTCCGCCCTGGAGAGAGCCGTGAAGCGCACCGGCAGCTCCTGCCTCGGACTGCATTTCAGCCACTCTGACCACATTCCCGAATATATTTCTTTTATCCCTGGAAGCCCATTCATCTACAAACTCCGCCATTGGGGATGAAGGTGTAATGGGATAAATTGCTGCGACCTCTGTAAACGCATACGCACAGTGAGCCGCAGCCTGGTTTCCATCCATCGATTTCATTTGCTTTTTTGACATAAAACTCTCCTTGATTCTGTATTTAATATAATAAAATGATAAAAATCTGCATGGAGACTGTTGATAATATTGTTTTAACAAGATAAAAAATCAGACGAAAAAAAAATTTCGTCAATGTAAAATACAACTTTGTTGTGTCAACATTTTTTATTTATATAGCATAGTGTCAATGTATAAACTTTTTTTTTTAATGTTTGTTACGGCAAAAGATTGTTCACGGGGCATTCATGTATACATTTTATTTTTAACACCGCGCTGTTTATAAAATCCGGCACTGTGCAGAACTCCATGAAAACGTAAATTTATTCTATTGGAACATCGTCGCCTGGAAAACAATTTCTCAGATAATATCCCCTGTCCGGGTATATTTATTTATTGTTAATACCGATATTTGTATATATACATTGATGTTCTTTCTAAAATATTTTATTTGAAAAAAGGATCTATTCCTTCCACCGCCGAATGCGGCAGGAGGAATTAAATCAGAATATTACACTTAAAGTATTTTCAGGAATTATTACTGTATATACATATAAACCAGAACCGGATATTTATGAAAAAACTCAGAAATACCATACTCGACGCTCCGCAATATTCTGTTTTCGTTAACGATAACAGAAAAATTCTCACGGACATTAACCGGCAGTTCATGGACATAATAAATGACGTCTCTGAACGCCAGAAATCACTGGCATCTCAAATTGAAGAACTTATCCGCCTCGCGGAAATATCGGTTACTATTCACGGGCAGTACACGGACATAACCGGTGATGAGGAGATTTTTAAATTGAAATCGCTTCTTGCCGCCCTTAAGAGGCACGCACTTACGGACAAAATCCACATACAGACTGCCGCATACCTGGCAGGCAAGGTTGACAGACTAATTCATGGCGCTTTTGAATCCATAGACCCCGAACTTGTAAAGAGTAAACTTAAAGATTACGCAATCTGCCCGCAAAACGCCGGGAATCTCAAATACAGATGGATCACCTTTACACGCAACGGCTCATGGTTCATAATCCCTTACGACACTCTTGAAACGATTGAACCCGAACCCGGATCGCTCTATTCAGACGACTCCAGGCACTTTATAAAAAACGAAGAAGGATCATACGAAATCGCCGATATGATGAGTTCTCCTGCAGGTCAGTTCAGGCTTCCGGCATACCTGTTAAGAATTGACGGAGCGGACTTCTGCTACGCATCGGACTTTAACGGCAGGGAGATACATGCCAGCTCGGACATAGTGAGTCCGCTGGTAAAACCGATCACTGAACACGCGGAGTGCGTGTATAGCGGAAGGGTGCGGCTTTTTGGAACCAGGTATCTGCTGCCTGATGTCAAAAAACTGAGAGCGTAGAGGCTGCCAGCAGAAACTGTGCAGGCGCGTAAAAGAGCCATGTATAAACAGTGCTGTTCTCAATCTTACGCTGAAAATTATTAACCGAATGCAGATAATCGGAAACACCAAATAGCAGGGCGCCTGACGCTGCCATTAAAGGACCTGCAGTAAAACCCCTGTTAAGCTGAGTGACTGCAAGAAAAATCATTACTGTTATTGCAGTTACGTAAACTGCAACGGGAATAGTAAGCCTGCCGGCAGTACGGCTTAGCCTTTTGAAATGCAGAGCGGCAACTGACACGAAGAGTGCAAGAAGAACAAGATTCCATCCCCTGAAAGTATATTCCGAAGCAAATGCTGCTGCATACATCACATGTGCAGCTAAAAAATAGACCATACCGTATTTAAGAAGGTCTGTCTCTTCGATCATTAAAAGAGTGTCTCCCACAAGCGAAAGAATGAGGGCACAGATTATTAGTAAATTATACCTGTTAAGCCCGGACTCTCCTGCCGCAATAACCGGTATAAAAATAATTGAAACCGTAACAAGCGGAGTTAACAGGTATTTAAACCGCCTGAAGTGTCTGAACGCCACGAACTCGCGCAGAATAAACACCGTAAGGAAAAAAACCGATACATAGACGAACATCCGCAGCATCATTTTTTGTCCTTGTCTTTTTTGAAAAGATCAGAGAGGTCACGCAGTGTCCCCGGATCAAAATCTGAACTGATCGCCGCAATATTCTCCTGTTTGATCTCCTGGTAAATCTCTTTTCTGTGGACTGTAACCTTTCTTGGCGCATTTATGCCAAGCTTAACCTGGTCACCCTTAATATCTATTACCACGACCTCGATGTCATCGCCGATCATGATGCTTTCATTCAGTTTTCTGGCAAGAACGAGCATTATCGGCCTCCTGCCTTTGTCTGTTTATTAATCTCGTCCATGATCCTGTGCCTTACGTTGTAACGGTCACTCAGAGAAATGGCCTGCCTGCCCAGTTTTTTTACCGGATTGATTATCACCGGCCCCTGGAGGTTTGCCGTCATGTCAGAAGGATTTTCCGGAATTGTAACTATGGCAAGTACCAGAAGATCCCCCGGCCCCGATGCTCCCACAGCCTCATAGTCATTCTGCGAGATTATAAGTTCATATCGTTTCATGAAATCTTCAGGCCTGATGATTACAAATGCGAGGTTCTTCTCGTCAAAGGCCTGCATCCATTTAAAAGGGGAACCATCGTCACCGGAATCGAGAATCACAAACTTCTTGATGAAATCAAACCCGAGTATGCCCTCGGGAAAATCAATCACCTGGGCTTCATCCACCTCTATTTCCCCGAAGGGTTTAGTGTTTACCTTGATCTTCAACTTTATCCTCGCATGAATGTCGATAATTTTAAACTGCGCGTACAGCAAATCCTATGTGAATCAGCTGCACGATTTAACACCGGATGGACTTAAAGAATCCGTCAACTAAATGATAACTGAAAACTATTGAAGAAACCCGTTTTTTTACAGAAAATCCATAAGCGTGGGCTTAATCGATTTTGCTCCCACGGATAATGCATAATTATGAACCGATTCGAGCCACTTGAAGTTCATTATGGTTTCGGAATAGTCAATGCCTTCTGTTTTTGAAAGAAGATCGGTAATGTTTCCCTTCTCGAACTCTGCCCGCTTCATCAGCTCTTCGGCCCTGTTGGTCTTTGCGCCTGTTGCGGCAAGATGCCTTAAAATGTTTTCAAGAGCCATA
>JAAYBQ010000391.1 GCA_012730035.1 Spirochaetota bacterium | reverse complement strand
TAAAAAAACTGAACTCATAAAGAGGTTACAATGAAAGCACTGGTTAATATCGATATACCTGAAATAAAAAAAATCTATAGCGGCAAAGTACGGGATCTCTACCCTGTCGATGATGAACACATGCTTATTGTTTCAACCGACAGGGTTTCTGCATTCGATCATATTTTTCCAAATGGTATACCAGGCAAAGGAATAATCCTGAATACCATATCAACCATCTGGTTTAAAAATATTAATTTTATTAAGAATCATATAGTTGAAGATAATTTCAGCAACTTCCCGGCACCTTATTGCAATTACCCTGAATTTTTTAAAGACAGGTCTGTCATAGTGCGTAAAACAAAACGTATAGATTATGAATGTGTAGCACGTGGTTACATAATAGGTGGCGGATGGAAAGAATACCGTGAAACCGGTTCAGTATCCGGCATAAGTCTTAAGCCTGGACTGAAAATGGCGGAAAAACTTCCTGAAATTATATTCACTCCTGCAACAAAGGCTGACGTGGGGCATGACATAAATATTTCTATAGATGTAATGAAGAAAGATATTGGTGAGAAAGATGCGGAATTCCTTCGCCTCATGACATCAAAAGTTTATGAGTTTGGAAGGGATTCACTGCTTGGCGCTGGTATTATTCTTGCTGATACGAAGCTGGAATTCGGTTACATCAACAACGAAATTATTCTCATTGACGAGGTGCTGACTCCTGACAGTTCAAGGTTCTGGGACAGCAGTTTGTACAAGACCGGTGTATCTCCGGTAAGCTACGATAAGCAGTTTATCCGTGATTATCTTGATAATACACCGTGGGATAAAAATTCTCCGCCCCCACCCCTTCCTGTGGAAATAGTAAGCAAAACAGCAGAGAAGTATGGCGAAATAATGAACAAAATACAGGAAATGTTTTAAAAATAAGATTTTATTTACAATATTTCAGGTAAAGTTATGACTTCCTGTTTACGATAATTCAAATAATCCATAAATTATAATTGAAAAGGAAAAATATGGCACCATCCAATCCGTATAATCAGTACAAACAGACTCAAATTTCTACAGCGAACCAGGGTAAACTTATCGTGATGCTTTATGACGGTGCCATAAAATTTCTCAACATAGCCATAGAGAACATCGAACCTATGCGATACGATGTGGTTAATACAAATATAATCAAGGCGCAGGATATCATCACCGAACTCCTTCTTTCGCTAAACATGAACGAGGGGGGAGAAATTTCACAGAATTTATTCAGCCTTTATATGTATTTTAAAAGGCAGCTTCTTGAAGCCAAAATGCGTAAAGATCCGGAAATAATCAGGCAAATTCTTAAACTGATGAAAGAGATGCGAGATGCCTGGGACCAGATTTCTGCAACTGAAGCCAGGTCTGACAAAAGCCTGAATATGACTGCAAAGGGAAATTTCAGTATTGAGGGATGACATCCGGTTAATAATAACTGAAACACACCATGCAATTGAAAGAAAAATTTCGCTGCTCAAACAATTTATAAAACTTGAACATGATTTAAACAATTCACTAAAAATTGATTTTGATAATGAACCCGCCGATATTCTCCATCATATAGATTATATCATAAGTGAAATAAATATCCAGGACTATATTATATCCGGGTTGAACGACCGGTTCAGGGGAAAAACCGGGAAACACCTGTCAGCTTCAGAGCTGCAGAATTACGTAGATTGTGAAGGCATGATTAAAGCATTATCAGTACTTCGCATCGATGAGAAAAGATTAATTTCTGATATATCAGATCTGCGCAGGATCAATGTTGATATCATGAAAAATTTAAAAGAAGATATACTTAAAGATGCTAATGAGCTCCGAAGCATACGGCATATTGAAATCAATTTATCTAAAGATCCTCAATCCGATTCCTAGATAGAATCTCTTCCCGCCTTTTTTCCATTTCCCCATAGTCAAGATAGTACTTTTTTCTGTTATAATACTTTTTATAAATTTTTTTATATTCTGTACTTCTGAAATGTTTTTTTAACCTGCGAGAAACAGGGTGGATCTGCTCACAGGGATCGTAAAGCTGGGGCTTTCCCGTATGTTTTTCTATAACAGTAGATGTTAAAATCCCCCAGGAAATTTCTGAAAGTGAATATTGTTTCAAATCCCTCATAACTGCCCTGAGTATACCTTCGTGAACAGGATCGAAAAACCTGAAGCCCGATGAATACATTATTGCACTGTGCATATGATCGGGTATATCCATAAAACCGTCTTTGACAATTTCACTCGCCATCAGGTATATCATTCTGAAACAGTATTTTAGGATTCCAAGACCAGGGTTTTCCTGCCCCGGCATTTGCGGTTTTTTATCTGAAAAAACCGCAAACGGGTTTCTTGCCGAAATCCATTCTATGTTAATCATTTCGTATGGGATAAACCGGTTGTCATCACACGCATATTTTTGCCCCGGAATAAAAGAAACCTCACTAAGGCGCACATCGAGCAGACGATTTTCAGGTTTCTTCTCTTTCATATAGAGGCTGAAATAGTTAATGCGGTTT
>JAAYBQ010000390.1 GCA_012730035.1 Spirochaetota bacterium | reverse complement strand
TCTTCTTTTTTTATGTCTCTTATTGCCCTTAAATATGCTGACTTATTTCCTGACTTAAGGTATGGAACTATCGCATTTTTCTATATTTTTGTCATGTATTCAGTTAATAACTATCTTGATAAAAACTTTCTTGTTAAAAATAATTCATATAAATACAGGATCTACAAGCAATACGGCAAGATCCTGCTGTTTGTATCAATTATTTTCTTTATCATGTCATTTATTATCAGCTATTCTATAAACCCAATGCTGCTCCTGGTAATCGGTGTTCCCTATTTCCTCGGAATAATCTACTCAACATCATTTTTCAGGAATATTATCATAAAATTCAGATCAGCTATAATTGAAAAAATTTATAACACAAAAATTATTACAGCCTTCGGCTGGCTTGTACCGTTAATCCTTATCCCTTATTTAAACAGGGATATACCTGCTTTTAAAATTTTAACAATTGCCATGTTCTACTTTTCATTTATTTTTTTGCGCCAGATACTGATTGACCTTGTTGCCTTCCAGGGTGATCTTATACTCGGCAGGGAAACACTGCCTACATGGCTTGGCATCAGAAAGGCTTCTGCTGCAGCATACATACTTTCAGGCATCAGCGGCGGATTGTTTGCAACATCGGTCATTTATTACGGCATATTCAGTTATTTTATTCTACTGGTCCCGTTGATTTGTTATATAGTACTTCTTAAAAAAATAGGTAAAACAGATTACCTGATTTCACTACGCTATGAATTCATTATCGATTCGAATCTTATATTTTTTATAATAACCTTTTTACTTTCCTGATATCAGTTCATTACTGTTAAATAAATCCTGATGCAATATTTCAATATAGAGAATATCCAAATGAAAAATATTAAGATTGCCCTTGTACAGACCGACATCAAATGGCATGATATTGAATATAATCTTGAGCAAACTGAAAAAATTATTTCCGGGATTAAAAATGATGTATCCCTTATTATTCTGCCCGAAATGTTCACGACGGGATTTACAATGGAACCTGAAAAATTTGCAGAAAATATGGAGACATCACAAACCATAAAAGAAATCAGTAAATGGAGCGCTTTAAAAAAAGCAGATATTTCCGGAAGTATCATTTTAAGACAGAATGGTAATTGTTTTAACAGGTTGATCTGGGTTTCCCCCGATGGAAATATCAGGTTCTACGACAAAAGACATTTATTTCGTATAGCAGGAGAAAACGAAAAATATTCACTCGGGAATAATACAATCATTGTTGAAAAAGATGGATGGAAAATTATGCCGCTGATTTGTTATGATCTGCGATTCCCTGTATTCAGCCGCAATATAAAACTGGCCTATGATATTCTTATTTTTACTGCGAACTGGCCGGCTACCAGGCAGGATCACTGGGAGTCTCTGCTAAAAGCAAGAGCTATCGAAAATCAATGCTATGTGATAGGGGTAAATCGTACAGGCGCAGACGGTAACGGTTTACATTACGAGGGTGGTTCGGCAGTATTTGATTTCAGCGGTAAGTGCATTGCAAGTGCCGGTACAGGTGAAAAAGTTATTGAATGCATCTGCGAGTACAATGATCTTGTTAAGTACCGTAAAAAATTTCCATTCTGGATGGACGCAGATGACTTCAATCGCGTTTGAAATACGGTATATTTAATTTAATTACACGAAAATTCGGGTGAATTTTTCATCTCCTCGGCTATATTCCTGTTTTTGCATCCGTAACTTTCGACTGAAACCAGACCAAGTCCATACTCTTTTCCGCGGCCTATTCCGTTATGAAGCATCTTCGTGAACTTATCTTCATCGGTGATTTTGAATGAGCCTTCAAAAATTGCCGAAAGAAATTTTATTCTATCTTCACTGCATGTAATGTAGCCATCCTGAGTTACATTACAGTCAAGAAGCTGAAAACCGTTTGACACCGATTCGCTTTCAAGCCACTTAATCTGAAGTTCCCGTTCTAAAATATCGGAATTAAAAAAGAATATTTTCGCAGACGGATTTGCTTTAAGAAAGAACCTGTAAACCATACCCTGACGCACAGGTATTCTGTATTCATAAGTTTCTACCGCTGAAAAAAAACCTGAAGGTTTGCCTGACGCTGCCATGTCGGGTTTATTCTCAGACACAAGCACAATCGGCTGTTGATAAGCATTTTTATCAAGTGGTACATTTTCAATTCTATAAATAAACCGGGAACTGTTTACGACTTTTTTTAGCGTAGATTTAATACGTCCAGGTGATGCGAGATCACTTCTCACAAGCGGTATTGTGACATTTAACAGAATTTTGGATATATACATGATTATTCCTGATTTATATTTAAGTAGTATAATATAAAATAATGAAGGCAGGTTATTGCAATTAAAAAAAATTAATTATTAAGGTGAATTTCAAGAGTCAGTTTTGATTTTTTTCGGGGGCTTTTAGCCCCCGAGTATCATTTCCATATACCGCAACTGATAATAAAATTATCAACTTTTAGAAAGTAACCATGTTTCAAGCCTACTTTCTTTGTTTCAGGATTGTTCCACTTGTAGTCAATCCAACACTCTTTTTTTGTTTCAAGTTCTTTCAAGGCTTCCTGGATAAAAAATTTGCCATCAGCATCTTTAAGTGTTTTAAAACTTTTACCCACCCAGCTTGGAAGTTTGG
>JAAYBQ010000389.1 GCA_012730035.1 Spirochaetota bacterium | reverse complement strand
TAGATTGCAATGTGATGATGATTACTTCTTATGCTTCACTTGACCTTGCAATAAAGGCCACGAATAACGGGGCGTATAATTTTGTTCCCAAACCATTTACACCTCAGGAGCTTAAAACCTCGATAGAAAGCATTACAAAAAATCTATACCTGCGGAGAATGACTAAGAAACTGAACAAAGAGGATAAACAGATCCGAAACCAGTTTCTCACAATTCTATCTCATGAATTGAAACTGCCACTCGGAGCCGTAGAAGGTTATTTAATGGTAATGAAGGAGCGGCTTTCGGGTGACAGTATTGATGCTTACGATGAGATGATAAACCGGTCACTGGAAAGGATGAAAGGTATACGATCATTGATAACAGACCTGCTTGATCTTACGAAAATTGAATCTGATAAAAAAAATAAAAATTTTAAAAAAATTGATATTACCGATATTGCAGTCACGTCAAGAGAAATGCTCTATCCTCTGGCAAATCAGAAAAATATTAAAATAAAGATTGATTCACGTCCGGAACAGATTTTTTTTCGTGCTGACCCTGAACAGGTTGAAATTATTTTTAATAACCTGATTTCAAATGCCATAAAATATAACAAAGATAACGGTGAGGTCATCTGTGTCCTTGAGGAATACCCTGAGTTTATAAAAATTGCGGTGAGTGATTCTGGAATTGGTATGACCGACGATGATCTTTCAAGGCTTTTCCAGGAATTTGTCAGGATTAAAAATGAAAAGACAAGAAAAATTACCGGCAGCGGACTTGGTTTATCGATCATCAGGAAAATTGTTGAAGAGATATATCATGGTTCAATCACGGTAGCGAGTGTTCCTGATGAAGGGACAACTTTTACTATTGAGCTTCCAAAAATAAATCAGTCCCCGGATCCGACCAGGTGATGCAGTATTTACGTCAGTTCATTTCTTAAACCGGCAGATGTAATTTCAATGGTTTTTCCGGGAAGATTATCCGCATATTTATTATCATGGTTTACAAGTATCACAGCGCAGTCATCATTTACCTGTATCTGTAGAATTATTTTTTTTATCTCTTCAATATTCTTTTCATCCAGAAAAGCGAACGGTTCATCAAGTAACAGGATGTCGGGTTTTATCGAAATTGCCCTCGCGATGTTCACCCGTTTTTTCATCCCTCCCGACATCATATATGGTTTCTTGTGCATATCATCTGCCAGCCCTATCTGCTCCAGCAAAGATGCTGCTGTATCATAAGCCTGGTTTAATGGGATGTGGCCTTTCATGATATATAAAATATTTTCGAGTGCGCTTTTCCATGGAATAAGAATGTCTTTTTGAAAAGCATAACCTGTTCTTTTGCCTGTACGGATTACTGATCCGCTGTCGGGAGATATCAGGCCGGACAAAATATTCAGTATTGTTGACTTTCCGCATCCGGAAGCCCCGGTTATTGTAAGAAATTCACCGTTGTTGACAGTAAACGATATATCACTGATTATGCTTTTTGATCCGAATGATTTTGAGATTTTCTCTGCCTTTATCATTTTTTACCTTCGGTATCAGATAAAAGTTTTACACGCATGGTACGTATCAGGAACACGTCGATCGCAAAACCCGTTATAACAATTATCAGCGCCCATGCAAAGAGCCCGGTAATGTCAAGCAGCCTGAATGACCAGTACAACCGGGCGCCTATGCCGTCAGGTGAACCGAAAAACTCGGCAGTTGCGATAACTTTCCAGACAACGCCAAGCGAGTATGAGAGTGACCCGGATAATGAAGGCGATATTGATGGTAAAATAATACCCGTAAGAACAGCGGGTTTAGACACATGGTAGACCTTTGCAACGATATACAGCTCTTTATCGATGGAATTTACACCTGAAGCTGTTGAGAAAAATACTACCGGCAGCATTGTGATAACAGCAACAGCCACGGGAACAACTCCGCCGGTTCCTGACCAGATCATAAGAAGTGCGATCCAAAGAACAGGGGGGCAGCTTTGCGACATTGTTACAAGGGGTGAAATTCCATCCATGATTCTTCTGTTAAGACCGCAAAGTATGCCCGCCGGAATTGCTATAAGATAAGTGATAATAAGGCTTATGACGCTTCTGAATACCGTAACGAAAATATTTCCAGCAGATTCGGGATCTGCGATTGTTGTACCAAGGCGCATTAGTACTGAAAGAGGTGAGGGTACCAGTATATCACCGGCAATAAGCCATCCGGCGCACCACAATGAGAGCAGTACAAACGGTGTGAGCAGATATTTTACTGCCGCCATATAAAATCTTTCATCACATGCGCGGATTTCTTATTAAAGAGATCAGGATGAATAATCCCGAGATACAGGAATAATTCTTGTTCAAGGTCTTCAGGCCTTCGTGCAGATATGGTTTCTCTTTCAAGTGAAAGCCTGACAATGTGAGCGGATATATACTTATCAAAATACGGAGGGAAGTATCCAGCGGCGTCGATTCCCTTTTTGTTGAGCATTTCGCTTCTGCGAATAATAATCTGCTGCAGCATGGCAATTTTTTCAGGATACTTCTGTGCAGTAAACCTGTTTACTGCAATTCCGGCTACGGGAATTTTGCCCGGGGTGCCGGTTGTTCTGCAGAAAAGGTCCTCGACGTTTGCAATTATTTTCATGTTGCTGCTTTTTGATAAGATCAGGGATACAAGAGGTTCCGGGATAATTGCGGTCTTAACCTTACCTGAAAGCAGAAGAAGTTCAAGTTCTCTGCCCTGGTATGGAACGAGATTCAGCTTTGCCGAAGTCCTTTCTGATATAATGTTTATCAACCCGACAGCAGGTGACCCCGCAGGCGTATATGCTACGGTTCTGCCGTTAAGGTCATTCCAGTTTTCAGTTTCTGACGAGATTATGTAAAACTTGTTAAAAGAGCTGAATACAAGCATCCGGACGGGAGCATTCCTTAACCGCGCAAGCGCGAACCCGTCAGTATGCCCGATCCACAGGTCACCTTTCCCGGCAAGTACAAGCGACAGCAATTCATCAGGATTTTTCCACAAAATGATCTTCAGGTTGAACAGGCCGCGCAGGTCGCCCTGCCTGATTGCTGCGAAGAGAGCAAGCTGCGGTGTAGTTGCCTGACCGGATGTATAGAGTTCAAGGCAGGGCAGATTCGGATCATTCCCCTCGATAAATACATCTCCGGGCTGATCCCTGAATGCTTTTATCCCGCCGTAAATTGCCGCAGCCAGGATTATTGATACTGTAATTATTGATAAAATATTTTTTTTCATAATTACTGCATAACCCGGTTGCCAGCTTCAGTCACGGTTAACGAGCTCAATAAGTTTTTCCTGGGTAACGGGCTTGGTAACTGC
>JAAYBQ010000388.1 GCA_012730035.1 Spirochaetota bacterium | reverse complement strand
TGAACAGTTTTTTGACAGGGGTATGGGGCCCATGAGGGATTTTATGTTCAGGCAGGTCCGCGATAAGGACATTGCCCTCTTTGTTAAACTGGCAAAGATTGAAAAACCCAAAACCAGGGAGGATATACCAAGCTATTGCCTTATTCCGGCATTCATGATAAGCGAACTGAAGATCGCCTTTGAAATAGGCGTTTTCCTTTTTCTGCCGTTCATTGTAATCGACATGATAATTGCCAGTGCTCTCATGGCAATGGGTATGATCATGCTGCCGCCTGTAATGATCTCGCTCCCTTTTAAACTGATTCTGTTTATACTTGTGGACGGCTGGAATCTGCTTGTTTATGAACTTGTAAGGTCGTTCCGGTAACGGAGGGTTTTGATGACTGATCTTCTGGTGATAAAAATTATGAGGGAATCGCTGATGACGATCCTGATTGTTTCAACACCTATACTCGGAGTGGGTATGGTCGTTGGACTGATTATTTCGATAATTCAGACCACAACGTCCATACAGGAACAGACTCTTACGTTTGTTCCCAAGATTATTGCTATTTTTGTTACTTTAATACTTCTCGGGTCGTGGATGATACGGGTTCTTGTGAACTATACCAATAATATTTTTATGCTGATCGAAAAGATAGGCATGGGGTGATGAAAGGGTGCAATACTTTGTTCTAAATTTCCAGGCATTCCTCCTTGTACTTGTAAGGATAAATGCCATGATCATGATAGCCCCCTTTTTTTCAAGCGGGGTTATTCCTTTTAGAATGAAGGCCCTGCTTTCATTTCTGATCACACTGGTGGTCTTCCCGGTAATTTCCGCCACAAGCGTAAAGGTTCCGGGAAACATGGGGGCCTATTACCTGCTTGTGGCGCAGGAGGCGATGATCGGAATATTTATAGGCTTTCTTATATCGGTCATTTTTTCGGCTTTCCAGCTTGCCGGTCAGTATTATTCGGCGCAGATCGGTTTCGGTATAAGTGAGGTGCTGGACCCGTTGGGTCAGGTATCTGTGCCGATTGTGGGTCAGCTGAAGAATTTTATAGGGCTTCTTGTCTTCCTGGCTATAAACGGGCACCATTTTCTTATAGAGGCCGTGTGCCGGTCCTTTGAACTTGCACCGGTTTTCGGAATAGGCAAAGCTGCTGCAGGGGGTTATCTTAAGTACATGGTGTACGCGTTCAGCGGGATGTTTATTGTTGCGCTGAAGATTGCGTTGCCGGTACTTGCAGTTTCGTTTCTGATTACGGTAACCATGGGTGTGCTATCAAAGGCTGCACCGCAGATGAATATAATGATGCTTGGATTTCCGTTCCAGATAATTGCGGCGTTCGGCGTTCTGATTATCACAACGCCTCTTGTTGTCAGGATAATGCAGGTTGGTCTTGAAAGGTCTTTTAAAATGCTTACTAAGGTTCTGATCTATTGGCCGGGTTAAGAGAACATGATGGCTGTTCATTGCCCGAATACCTCCTGGCTGGGTGGCCCGGTGAGCTAATCCGTTTTGACCTGCAGCTTTTTGCTGCCGAGGATGAGGGCAGAACCGAGGAGCCTACCGAAAAGAAGCTCCGTGAGGCCAGGGAAAAGGGTCAGGTTGCCAAGACGCAGGAGCTTTCACAGGCAATTGTTGTTGTAACAGGGTGCCTGGTAATATTTATTTTCAGTTCATGGATATACGATACCATGGCCATGATAACAAGATATTATCTTACATCGTTTGCCGGCCGGGAGCTTACCATTGGCACCCTTAAGCTTGAGATGTTAAGATGTGTGTATCAGGGGGCAAAGCTTCTTCTGCCTGTTTTTCTTGCGGTGAATATAGGCGCAATAGTGAGCGAGGTTTCTCAGGTAGGGTTCCAGGTTTCCACACATCCGCTGCAGATTGACTGGAGTAAGCTCAGGTTTGACCCTGCAACGATCATGAAGAAGGTTTTCTTTTCAAGGCAGATTGCGTTTAACCTGCTTAAATCTATTGTGAAAATTGTTGCCCTGGCGCTGATTTCGTACCTGATTATATCAAATGATTTTGACGATATACTGAGGACGCCGGATGTGTCCATAACCCTTGCGGTAAAGACAATTATGATTATGGCGTTCAAGATTATAGTATGGAGTGCAGTACTTCTTATGGGGCTTTCGATCCCCGATTACTTTATACAGAAAAAGGAATTTATCGAGTCATTAAAGATGTCCAGGCAGGAACTGAAGGAGGAACTTAAAGAGACCATGGGGGACCCGCACGTAAGGGCCAGGATGCGAGAGATGCAGCGTGAAATTGTGATGCGCAATATGATACGCGAGGTCCCGAAGGCCGACGTCGTTGTCACGAATCCTACTCACTTTGCCGTTGCACTTAAATATGACCGCGATACCATGGATGCACCTTCGGTGATTGCCAAGGGGGTCGACAGCATGGCCCTGAAAATAAGGGAGATCGCCCGTGAGAACGGTGTGGAGATCATCGAGAATCGTCCGCTGGCGCAGGAGATGTATGCCCGGCTTGATGTTGGAGACATAATTCCGGAAGATCTTTTCAGGGCTGTTTCGTTTATATATGCAGAACTATACAGGAGAAACCGGAAAATCAGACAGGCAATCTGATCTAAGGAGATTATATTATGGCCCAGACCAGAACAATATCACTTTCGCCCGGACAGAGGGCATGGATGCAGAAGACAGATATACTCATGGGTATAGGTGTAATCTCAGTTGTGCTTATGCTGATTATACCTCTTCCCGTATTTCTCCTGGATTTTCTGCTGGCAGTAAGTATAATGGTGGGCCTGCTCATACTTATGATAGTAATGTTTGTTCAGCGGTCATTCGATTTTTCGGTTTTTCCTTCATTGCTTCTTGTCTCAACTGTTTTCAGGCTTGCCCTGAATGTTTCCTCCACAAGACTCATACTCCTGGAGGGCGCAGGTTTTGACGGCAAGATAATCCGCACATTCGGAAATTTTGTCGTCGGGGGAAACTACGTAGTAGGATTCATCATTTTCATAATACTTGTAGCTGTTCAGTTTATTGTAATTACAAAGGGCGCGACCCGTACTGCTGAAGTCGCTGCCAGGTTCACACTGGATGCAATGCCGGGCAAGCAGATGAGTATTGACGCAGACCTTTCCAACGGACTTATCACAGAGGATGAGGCCAGAAAAAGGCGCGAGGATATCCGTAAAGAGGCTGACTTTTACGGCGCTATGGATGGTGCGTCCAAGTTTGTACAGGGGGACGTAAAAGTCGGTATTATCATAACAATAATAAATATTATAGGCGGTTTTATTATAGGCATAGTGCAGCGCAACGAGTCATTCGAGGTTGCGCTGAGGACATATACGCTGCTCAGTATAGGTGACGGACTGGTTGCGCAGATACCATCACTTCTTGTAACAACGGCAACAGGTATTATCGTAACAAGGGCTGTCTCAGACGATAACCTGGGTGTACAGCTGGCAGACCAGATGGGGTCGCAGCCCCGGGCTCTCTATATAACAGCCGGGGCGCTGGGAGCATCTGTACTCATCCCCGGGTTCCCCAAAATTTCACTCATCATTTTAGCTGCCGGTCTTGCGGCGCTTGGATACCTGCTCAGCCAGAGCCAGGAGGAGGAACGCGAACAGTTCGAGTCCGAGGCAAAACAGGCTGCAATCAAGGACAGCAAGCCCGAATCGGTTCTGCCCCTAATACAGATCGATCCGCTCGAGGTTGAGATCGGCTATAACCTTATACCCCTGGTTGATCCCGAACAGGGAGGGACACTCCTTGACCGCATAACAAACATACGGCGTAGAAGCGCCCTGGACATGGGGCTTATAGTACCCCCTATACGCATAAGGGATAACATGGAACTTGAACCTCAGATGTATTCGACACTTATAAAGGGTATCGAGGTGGGACGCGGTTCTCTTCAGATTGGAAAACTGATGGCAATGGATTCGGGTGATGTGTCTGATAAAATTGAAGGGGTTGAATTTATTGAACCTGTGTTTAACCTGAATGCAATCTGGATAGACCCCGAAGTCAGGGATTCCGCAGAGAGCAGGGGCTACACCGTGGTTGATTGCCCGACTATTATTGCGACACACCTTACGGAGATTATCAGGCGTCATGCAGACGAGATCCTGGGCCGCGAGGAGGTCAGGAAGCTTATTGACAACATTAAGGGGGATTATCCCGCTGTGGTCAAAGAGATCGACGACAAAAATATATCTCTTGGTGACATACAGAAGGTGCTTCAGAACCTTCTGCGTGAGCGTGTGTCCATAAGAAACATGGTTACAATACTCGAGACCCTGGCAACTTATTTTGATTTTACAAAAGATCCGGGTATGCTCACGGAATACGTCCGCGCTGCTCTTTCACGGCAGATAACCGGCGCGTATATTAACAGTGATAACGTACTTTCTGTAATAACCGTCGATCCTGAAATTGAAAATATTATCAGGGGTTCCATACATGAAGATCCGGTTGAAGGGCGGGTGCTCGGCCTTGATCCCGATACACATAATGCGATTCTTTCTTCTCTGTTCGATGCGTACCAGCGTTCAGGCAAGATGGGTTTTACTCCGGTATTTCTGGTTTCGCCGCAGATACGAAGCGTTACATTCGCGCTGCTTGAGCGGGAAATACAGGCGCCGGCCGTTATAGCGTATAACGAAATTTCCAGGAATATTAAGGTCAATGTTGTTGTCTCTGCTCTCCTTTCGAGCGCGGCCTGACCTTTTTAATATAGTAAATAAACTGTTCCGAAATACAAATATTCAGGAGAGTGAAAGATGAAATATCTTAAAATCACAGCTGAAAATTACAACGAGGCGATGAAGCAACTGAGAAGGGAGCACGGTGATGAGGCTATCCCGATCAGTCATAAATATGTAAAGCAGGGTGGACTTTTCAGTTCCCGCTTTTTCGCGAAAGAGGTTGTTGAACTGACTGCTGCGGTAAAGGAAAAGAAGCCCCTGTCTGCGGCCGCCCATAAGAAAAGCACAATAGATTTTACTGTCGATGATACAAGGGAGACTGCAGCCAGGACTGCAAAGGCATTGGACAATATAAACCGGTCAGTACAATCCAGGGACGAGGTGAATGTTGATTCAATAAACAGGTCGATCGACACGCTTAATGACAGCCTGAGTACACTGAAGAAGCCCGTACCTGCTGCAGATACAGCATCTGCTGTCCAGCCCTCCAATAATAATACAGCAGGCTGTATGACTAATGACACTGATGTTGTCAAACATATAGAGCGTGAAATGAATGATATTAAAAGCTCCCTTAACAGGCTGCTTGACACACAGAAGCAGGGCCGGGGCATGTTCGGGCCCACCTGCGATGAGGATAACAGTCTTAATCCATACAGGGAGATCCTTCGTTCCAATGATTTTGACCCGGAAGATTGTGAGCTGATCATACGCGATGTGCGTGACAGCATAAGCCGGGAGGATCTGAAGGATAAATTCAAGATAGAAAAAAGCCTTAAAGATCTTCTTAAAAGCAGGATAGTAACTGCCGGGCCCATAAAAAAGGGTAATCGCAAGAAGATAATAATGTTCATCGGGCCTACCGGTGTGGGCAAGACCACAACCATGGCAAAACTGGGCGCCATCCATTCATTAAGGGAGGGGAGCAAGGTCGCGTTTATTACTATCGACAATTACAGGATTGCAGCAACAGAACAGCTTAAAAAGTATGCCGAGATTATGCGAATACCGGTTCACGTGGTAAGCGACCAACGCAGTTTCAGGGAAATTCTCACAAAAGAGAAATCTGACCTGGTAATGGTTGATACATCCGGGCGCAGTCATACAAATGACCTTAAAATTGCCGAGATCAAGAGTTTTGCAGATTCAATTGAATATGATTTTGAAAAAATACTCTGCGTCAGCGCCAGCACAAAAAAGGGTGACCTGAAGGAGATTTTCAGGGCTTTTGACGTAATGAAATTTGACAGCGTGATAATAACCAAGGTTGATGAAACTTCTTTTATCGGGAATGTAATCGATATTGCCGATAAATATAATAAGCCGATTTCGTATTTGACCGACGGGCAGGAAGTGCCAAATGATATACATATCGCAGAACCAGACAGGATTGTGGATATGATTATCAGGGAATCGGCTGACTAAGATTAATGGAGGTCCGTGCGTGGATCAGGCGGCTAGTCTAAGGAGACTTGTTCTGGAAAAAAAGACTGAAGGTTCATCGGGAACCAGGAGCATCGTAATAACAAGCGGTAAGGGTGGTGTTGGTAAAACAAGCCTCTCGGTCAGCCTTTCCATTGCCCTGGCCCAGGACGGGAAATCGGTCACTCTGGTTGATGCAGATCTGGGCCTTGCCAATATAAATGTTATTCTTGGCATTATCCCGAAATATAACCTTTACCATGTAATTAAGGGCAAAAAGAAGCTTAAAGATATAATTATTGATGTGCCCGAGGGTATACGGATTATTGCAGGTGCATCGGGATTTCACCAGCTGGCCAATCTTGAACAGAAACAGCGCGATGAGTTTATCAGTTCTATGAGTGAACTGGGTAATGACGATTACCTGATAATAGATACCGGGGCAGGAATTTCCCAGAATGTAATAAGCTTTATCATGGCAGCGGATGAGGTGATCGTTGTGACTACACCTGAACCCACTGCTATAACCGATGCCTACGGCATAATAAAAGCTATTGCATCGCAGGGTAACGATAAACAGATCCGTCTTATCGTGAACAGGGTGCAGTCTGTTGCAGAAGGGCGCCGTGTGGCACAGCGTGTTATCAACATTGCCGGCCAGTTTCTTAATATAAAGGTTGAGGAACTCGGATTTGTCTACGAGGATATGTACGTTCCCAAATCGGTCCGCAACCAGAAGCCGTTTATTGTTAGCTATCCAAAGTCAAAGGCGTCGGGGTGCGTCAAGGTCATAGCTGACAGGATATCCAACAAGGATCCTGAACTTCAGAAAGGTTCAGGCCTTGGGTCATTTATAAGAAATCTTATAGGCAGTTCCAATTTGGACGGAGATGATCAGAAAAAGGCTTGATTTGTTTTTAATTGTGCATATTTTGTAAAGGGGATAAAGGGTAAAGAATATTCCGATGCAGATTGACAGTATACAGATTGAATTCAGGGCAGGACTGTTCCTCTCTGTAATTGCATTTGTACTCTCGTTTGCTACGGGTTTTATCTCCGGTATTGCTTTAGGTACAGTAATATTCAGGGGTGTTATATTCGCAGTTGTTTTTTTTGCTGTCGGTTTCGGAGGATTGCAGATTCTTAAAAAGCTTGTTCCGGAGGTTTATGAAGCTATCAGCAGTGTTCAGCTCTCAGCGCCGGGAACCGGTGATGCCGGTATAGAGTCTGCCGATCTACAGGTTGGTGATCCGGTTCAGTCCTTCGCAGATGGTGAGTCTGATAGCGGGTTCACCGAATTTACCGAGAAGGATTTTGACAGGTACAATACTCCGTCCGATACGAATCTGGAGAGTACCCTGAATCCCGCACAGGGGAAGATGGGAAAACATATAATGGTACAACAGCAGTTCAACGCCTATGAGCCTAAGATTATGGCGCAGGCCATCAAGACGATGATGAGCAAGGACAAAGACTAAATATTCCGGGAAAGAGTGTATGAATAACAAGAAGTTCAAAGAGTATGATGAGCAGGATGAAGACAAGCTCTGGGAAAAATTCGCAAAGACCAGTGATGCCCAGATAAGAGACTTCTTTGTCATGAAGTATGCTCCGCTTGTTAAGTATGTTGCCGGAAAAGTATCCATGGGGATGCCGCAGAATATCGAGTTTGATGACCTTGTATCTTACGGAATATTCGGATTGCTTGATGCCATCGGGAAATTTGATCCCAACAGGGGTATCAAGTTCAAGACATACGCAATGACAAGAATCAGGGGAGCCATTTTTGATGAGCTGCGGTCTATTGACTGGATACCCCGCTCAATCAGGCAGAAGGCAAAGCAGATAGAACTGGTAATCTCTGAACTTGAGAACAAGCTTGGGCGTACCGTCGAAGACGAAGAGATTGCGAAGGAACTGGGTATATCCGGAGAGGAATTTCAGTCTCTGCTGAGCAAGTTGAGCGGAACATCAATGCTTTCGCTGAATGATATCTGGTATCTTGGCGATGATAATGATGAACTTTCAATACTTGAAACCCTTGAAGCCCCGGAGAGCATGAATCCAGATGTGCTCATCGAGAAAGAGGAGATCAAGGAATACATAATTGACGCAATCCGCAAACTGCCGGACAAGGAAAAAAAGGTAATAGTGCTTTATTACTATGAAGATCTGACACTGAAAGAGATAGGTGAAGTCCTCGAAGTCACAGAGAGCCGCGTATCTCAGTTGCATACTAAAGCTATCATGAGGCTAAGGGGAAGACTCGGCCGGATCAAATCCAATATAGTTGGTTGATATGGCAACACTGAAGGATGTTTTTCTTGATTTATCAGATGATGAAACCGCAGGTTATGAAGATAATTCTGTCGAGGTCTATGCTGATTCCGTAAAGCAGGCTCTAGAGCTTGCTTCTGACGATCTTGGTATCGACATATCCGCATTGGATTATGAAGTGGTTGAAAAAGGTACCAGGGGATTCTTCGGCATTGGCAGACAGCCCTACCGCGTAATAATAACACCATTAAGATCCTCGCACGAAGACGCAGAGATGCACGAACTTGAACTTAAACTGGGAGGAAGCCATCTGCCCGGAGTTAATCTTTCAGACCGTAAAGATGGTGATGGTTCTTTTAAAGTCCGTACAACCAAGACCGGGATATGGCTTACTGTAACAGCCCCGCTTGGCAAGGGAAGTCCTATTACCCAGGAGATGATTGAAAACAGGTGCATTGAACTCCGCATCGGGAACTATAACCGCAATGAACTTGCCAAAGCAGTCAAAAAGGCAAGCGGTAAACCGGTTAAAATAGGTGACTGGCTGCCCAATCCCGTATATGACAGTACCATGAGAATTGAAGTTACTGAAGATGAGATGAAGGCTTATGTGCATCTGACCGCTCCCAAATATTCCGGAAGACACATGGATTATGATGATATTATAGAAGGCCTCAGGAATGCCGGCGTTGTTACCGGTATTAAAGAGAATGAGATCAGGGAATACCTTGATGAGATGGAATACCGCAGGCCTCTCCCCGCTGCTGAAGGTGTGCATGCAAGGAACGGTCGTGATGCCTATATAGATTACAAGGTGCGACTTGATAAGACCGGGACACGGTTTGAAGAGGATGATTCGGGCAAGGTTGACTTCAGGAATCTTGAACTTCTGGAAAATGTTGTTGTCGGGCAGCTTCTTGCTGTTAAAATTCCTGCAGAGGAGGGGATGCCCGGAAGAACTGTTACCAACAGGGTTATACCGGCCAAATCCGGCAGGGACGTGCAGCTCAGGTACGGCAAGGGTACCATTCTTTCTGAAGACGGCACAGAGCTTACTGCAGAGATTAATGGGCAGGTTGTTTACAAGCTTAACAAACTTTCAGTTGAGCCCGTTTTTATTGTCAAGGGGGATGTTTCCCTCGAAACAGGCAACATTGTGTTCCTCGGATCTGTAATAGTGCAGGGGAGCGTACAGGATAATTTTGAAGTCAAGGCAGCGGGAAACGTTGAGGTCAAAGGTACTGTGCACAAGGCCTTTATCGAAGCCGAGGGTGATATTATAGTACACCAGGGTATTTCGGGCAAGGATGAAGCAAAGATTGAATCAACAGGAGGGTCAATTTTTGCCAAGTTCGCACAGAACGCCAATATTATTGCTGAAAAAAGTGTGGTTATACCCGAGGGCATACTCCACTCCAGGGTTGATGCTGGTGAAAAAGTTTATTCAGTGGGCAGAAGGGCAAAAATTGCCGGCGGTGTCATCAGGGCTGGTGATGAGATAAATGCGAGGTTTCTTGGAGCCGAGAGTTCAACAAAGACGATACTCCGTGTGGGTGTGAACCCTAAGATACTTCAGCAGATAGATGAACTCCTGAAAGTGAAAACAGAGCTTGAAACTGAACTCTCTAAACTGAGGCTTGACATCAAGACCCTGACCACGCAGAAAAGAAATGCCGGCGGCAAGCTTCCCGATGAAAGAGAGAAGATGCTTTCCGATTATACTGCAAGGGATGAAAAACAGAGCGAAAGACTTCAGGAGGTATCGTCGGAATACGAGGAACTTACATCCTATATAAGCATGCTTGATCATTCCGGTAAGATATGTGCCGAGAAGACGGTCTATCCCAATGTTGATATCATGATCAAGGATGACGTTTTCCCGGTAAAGGATAATTATAATCACGTCAAGTTCATGCTCGAGGGCGGTGCAATCCAGATATTTACCTATGATCCGCCTGTATTTATTGAAGGGAGCCAGAGGATTACCACTGTTGTCAGGCGGAGGTAGATCAATCTATGCCTATTAAACCTATTGACCTCCAGACAAACATAGGCCAGATGTCCGAAGTTGGCAGAACCGAACATACCCGCCAGGCTGCTCTTACTGATCAGCAGCTTGTAATGGACAGGCAGGCTGCTGACAAGTCCAACCTGGTGAATACACGGCTTGACGAGAGCGAAAAGGCCGAGAAGACATCCATACGCGACGAAGATAAAAAGCGCGATAAACATTCGGCATCAGGCCAGGGTGAGGGTGGTGAAAAAAAAGATAAACCGCATCCGCGTGACCGTATGAAAGATGAAAAGATGGGAAATATTATAGATATACTCAAGTAGTGAACCGGGCTGTATTTCCGGTAATATTTTTTTAGTCTTGATATCCGTATTAAAATGCGACATAATGAGGAATTGATGGAGATTCTGCTTTTATTCATTCTGAACATTTTTACAGGTGCTCTTATTTATCTGCTGCTGAGCCTTAAAATAGAAAAGAACTCATCGACTTACCAGGAGCAGAAACTGAAAAAAGAGATGGGAACAATCATTACCGAGTTTAATTCAACAGCCGAGAGGAATATTACACTCCTTGAGGCGCGCATATCGGTGTTGAAAAAACTTATGGGTGAATCCGGTACCATCAAATCCATGGACATTATAATGGATCACCAACCGGAAATAAAAACCATTTTAGATGAAAAAGCGGATGGCCGGGAGATGATTAAACAGCGTGAGCCTGATGCAAATGCATCGGATGGTGACAGGATAATAACAAAGAATACCTCGGATATAGCAGAGATCAGCCGTGCAGGAATAATA
>JAAYBQ010000387.1 GCA_012730035.1 Spirochaetota bacterium | reverse complement strand
TGAAACAAGTGAACAACGCTACAGACTATTTGCAGATAACATAACCGACATGATCTGGTCCATTGACCGCGATCTGAATTTTACATACATAAGCCCGTCTGTTACCAGGATGTACGGCTACACCGTCGAAGAGGCCATGAATCTGCCGCATGATAAATGGAACACTCCTGAATCTTACAAAAAAATTATGACAGTGCTTGAACAACAACTGAACATTGATAAAATTGAACCAGATCCGAACCGTACAATAATAGTGCAGATGGAACACATAAAAAAAGACGGCACGGTATTTCCCATAGAACTGAAGGCATCTTTCATTCGTGACAGCAAAAACAATATTATCGGTTTCACCGGCATATCAAGGGACATCAGTGACAGGATAAAAATAGAAGATGAAAAGGAGAAGATACGGGAACAGCTTGTGCAGGCGCAGAAGATGGAGGCAGTTGGAACACTTGCAGGAGGCCTGGCGCACGATTTTAATAATTTCCTCGGAGGCATAATAGGAAGTTTTGAACTGATCTCAAAATTCCTTGAAAAGGAAAATATTAAGAATATGGATATGATCGGTAAATACCTGCAGATAGGGCTGGATTCGTCCAGGAGATCGGCAGATCTTATAAAACAGCTGCTGGCACTCTCCAGAAAGCATGAAATCCACCTGACTCCAGTTAATATTCAGAAATCGCTTGAGCACGTTTATGAGCTTTGCAAAAACAGTCTGCCAAAATCTATAGAGATAGAATTCACGACCTGTGAAGATCCCCTATTTATAATGGGCGAACCTGCGCAGATGGAACAGGTTCTTCTTAACCTCTGTATTAATGCCTCGCACGCCATGACAATAATGCGGCCGGTAAATGAAAAACAGGGAGGTACCCTTACAATAAAAGCTGAACGCATTAAACCGGATAAAATAATCAGTTCATACTACACGGGGTTGACCGATACAGAAAGCTGGGCCCGCATCAGTATTATTGATACCGGTGTCGGAATGGACGCTGAAACCAGAAACCGCATATTCGAGCCATTCTATTCCAGAAAAGAAAAAAGCAGCGGGACAGGACTGGGCCTTGCCATTTCGTATAACATAGTCCAGAAACATGGCGGAATACTCTATGTTGATTCACGTCCGGGTAAAGGTACAAACTTTACACTCTACCTTCCGGTTTTCAATGACAACCTTATAAACCTTACAGACAATGCAGAGGGGCTGCTGCACAAGGGTAGCGGCACCATACTTGTTATTGATGATGAAATTTTTATGCTGAACATCGCAAGGGGATTTCTGGAACAGTGCGGTTATCAGGTCATTACGGCAGAAGGTGCCAACGAGGGGATTGAGACTTATAAAAAATACCATTCAAATATCGCAGCAGTACTTATTGACTACTCCATGCCCGGTAAAAACGGTATCGAGGTTTTTGTTGATCTGAAAAAAATCAACGGCAGCATCAAGGCTATCCTATCATCCGGAATGCTCGATGGCATTACCCGCAATATTGCGATTGAAGCAGGTATAAGCGATACGGTAAACAAGCCGTATACAATTGCCGAGCTGTCTGACAGGATGAAAAAAATTGTAGTATGCTGAAATTCAGAACACCTCTAATCCCAGGATGCATACATCATCGTCGAACCTTTCGCCCCCGCTGTACTCAATCAGCCGCCTGTATGATATAGATACCACATCATCAATCTTCATGAACGATAAAGCAGGAAGAACCTTCTGAAAAAATGTATCCATGAACATCTCCCTGGAACTATTACTCTCTTCGGTCAGACCATCTGTATAAAATATCACCTTGTCGCCGGGCACAAGCTGCAGGGTTACCTCTTCAAATTTCATGTATGAATTAATACCGATAGCACCACCAACGGAATAGAGCTCCGATACAACTCCATCTCGTATTAGTACGGGATAGGGATGACCTGCTCTTGCATAATTAAGTGTGCGTTTATCAGTATCATAGACAGCGTATATTGCAGTGAGAAAATTATCACCTATTTCACCTGAAAGATGAGTGTTAAGATATCCCAGAAAGCCTGAAGGTGAAAATTTCAAATTGCCTGATGTCGTATTCAGCGCCTTGAGCATTGTTGTAATCAGGGCTGCCGGGAGTCCGTGTCCCGAAACGTCACTTATAAAAATACCTGCCAGATTCTGTTCCTGGAATTTAATAAAATCATAAAAATCACCGCCAAGTTCCTCCATCGGCTTATATAGCATTGAAAACCTGATTCCGGGATAAGACGGCGATGATTCGGGCAGCAGCCTTGACTGGATCTGTCTTGCGAGCTCAAGGTCCCTTTTCATTTTCTCAATCAGCATCATTATATCTCTATGTTTATCCGCTATGTCAACCTGCTGGACATAGTCAATCCGCATATAGCGTTCCATAAAATACGCGGCCATGAGGCCTATGATATTTGAACTTACAAAAAAGAAGTTATTATTAATAAAAATTAGAGTGTAAAAATCTCTAATCCCTCCAGCAGTCAGGTTCTGTATAAAAACTGCAGTATATTCATATCCGGCGATAATAATAGTGCAGGCAAAAGTGCGTAATAAAATCTCAGCCTGAATAATGAGCATATCCCCATAATGACCAGCATGGTGCCGGCATAATAAAAACGATATCCATGCTCAGACTCATCTGCTATAGCCATCATCGCGACTATACCAAGCCCCATAACAATTGAACTGAGGGTGATACTGGACTGTATATATCTTCTCAAGGATTTTATATATGTAATAATATAGGTAGTAAAAATAAAAGGGACTACAATGCCGAACCTGATAAACCATATTTTTTTATATGATAACGGCATCAGATAATAATCGAGTATACCGAATAGAGCATAGAGAATACAGGCAAGCCAGAACCCCAGCCTTATAGCCGGGATAGTCTGCTCATCATAG
>JAAYBQ010000386.1 GCA_012730035.1 Spirochaetota bacterium | reverse complement strand
TGGACAATTCCGTCGGGATCGATTATGAACCTGCCCCTTGTCTCAATGCCAGCAACCTCGTCGTATATTCCATACATTGTACCGATTTTTCCGCCGCTGTCTGAAAGCATGGGGAAGGGGACTCCGCCCTTGACCATTTTTGATATTTCGTTATCGTTCCACATTTTGTGAACAAAAATACTGTCAACACTCATTGAAAGAAGTTCAACTCCAAGTTTCTGGAATTCGGGGTGTTTACCGGCAACTGCCGATATCTCTGTAGCTCAAACGAAAGTGAAATCGCCCGGGTAGAAGCATAGGACGACCCATTTGCCTATGTAGTCTGAAAGTTTAACGCTTACGAATTTCCGCTGATAATAAGCCTGAGCCGTGAATTCGGGGGCTTTCTGTCCGACCTTGATCATGTGTACCTCCGCTGGTTTTGTGGTATTATCCTGTCCGCCGGTAATAACCGGTTTCATCTCTGCGGCCGATGGCGGCTCGGTAGGGCGCGCACATCCTGCCTTAATCTCTTCCGGCATTCTTTACCTCCTGTTGATTGCGATTCCCGTTGGTCTATAACCGGGTAAGTCTGCTTTAAGAATATCCTGTTTTTCATGAAACTGTTAATAATATAAGGTGGATTGTTAAAGTATCTATTAAAATATTTAATGGATCCATAAAATATTTTTGTATGTATTGCATAGTGCAATAATTATGCGTTGTTGTATTTGCATTTTGCAATATTAATTGTGCAATTGTGCAAGTCAGGGGTGCTGCTAAAGGGGCTCTGACCCCTACTGGCTCTCTCCACAGGCTCTGCCCCCCGGATCTTTGCAGGGTAATGCTCTGAGCCGGTATATTCTGGACCGGATTATGTTATTTTTAAGAGCTCTGACCCCTGTTTTCCAGAAAAATTTAAAATTTATTACTGCTATAAATTTATGGCACGCAACCTGCATTATAGATATGCATGAACACACAGATTGTTGCAATACCGGAATTTCAGGATCGTATATCACCGCTGCTTGATGAATCGAGAAGGTTTATTCTGCTCGAAGTATCTGACGGGCGCGTAGTGCAGAGGTCAACTGTTTCGCTCAATGCCGAATCGGCAGCTCTTCGTGTTGCCAAACTTCGCGAAATCGGTGTCACAGTTATTATCAGCGGCGCCGTAAGCGGCTACCTGTCGAGGGTAATAAGCGAAAACGGGTTTCAGCATTATTCATGGGTAAGCGGACCGGTTGACGAGGTCATAGCGGCATGGTTTGAAGGGAGCCTGAAGCTTTCACCCGACTGTACTAAGCCGTGCAGGGGCACTGGAAGAAGCTGCGGGCGGGGTATTGTTAATGGTAAAAAGATTATTTCACAGCAGGAGAAAATTTTATGAAAATAGCAGTTTCATCAGAAGGGCAGTATCTTTCATCAACAGTCGACCCGCGTTTCGGCAGGGCCAGGGGTTTTGTGGTTTATGACACAGAGTCCAAAGATTTTACGTATGTGGATAATAAGCAGAACCTGGAGTCTGCGCAGGGTGCGGGAATTCAATCGGCAGTAACAGTGATTGATACGGGCGCATCTGCGGTTATAACGGGTAACGTGGGGCCTAAGGCCTATAGTACGCTTTCACAGGGAGGGGTCAGCATTTATTTATGTAGTGGTTGCACAGTCGGTGAGGCTGTGGATAAACTGCAGAGGAATGAGCTTGAAACGTGTAATGATGCCAATGTCGAAGGGCACTGGTGATAATATAAAATCCCCGGGGGACGGGCTCCCGGCATTGGGTCCGTCTCCTTTTTTTAATTATTATTTTTTATAAAAGGTCACGTAGATGATAAAACGGCTTACGGTAATATGCGAAAACAGCGTTTATGTTCCGCTCCCTCTTATTGGCGAGCATGGACTTTCATTTCTGCTCGAGGGTGATGAAACAACGCTCTTTGATACAGGCCAGGGACTCGGTGTTGTGCATAACCTGAAAATGATGGGTAAAGATATATCTTCAATCAGGCGCATAATATTGAGCCACGGGCATTATGATCATACCGGGGGGCTGCTTCCTGTACTCAGGGAACACGGTGGGAAAACCCCGGTTTTCCTTCATCCCTCTGCTTTTAATAATAAACTTGCACAGCGTTCACCCGATTTGATTGTGAAGATAGGTATGGGGACATCCAGGGAAGAGTATGAAAACGCTGGAGCGGTTTTTTCTGAGATTTACGGATACAGCAGCGTATGTGGATCAATACACGCGTTATGCGATGTAAGACATCATGAAGGCTGGGAGCCATGGGATAAGATGCTCAAGACGGAAGTAGGCGGCGAGGTGAAAAGCGATCCCTTCAATGATGATCTTTCGCTTCTTGTTGATACACCTTCGGGTCCCGTGGTGCTGCTCGGTTGCGCACATGCCGGGATGGTAGAGATACTTGACCAGATATCCGAAGCTTCGGGCTGCAAAGAATTTTATGCGGTTATAGGCGGGACTCACCTTGGCAGCGCGCCCGATGATTACGTGAAGCGGGCAATGGATGCAATGGACAGGTACAATGTGAAGGTTGTGGCTGTTTCGCACTGTACGGGTTTCAGAGTTGCGTGCGCGTTTGCGGCCAGGTTCGGTGAGCGTTTTGTCAATGCATCTGTGGGCAGGGTCTTCAGTTTTTAAAAATATAAACCGGGAAAGCATAGATGATTAAAGAGTTGTTGTTTAATTACAGGCAGAGGCGGGATTATGAAAAGGCAAAAAGGATTATCCCTGTAAAAAGTGATTTTTATGCTGCACTTCAGATAACAAACGGATGCAACAAACAGTGTAAGGGGTGTCTTCGTTCTGCCAACAGTACGTCATATAAAATAAGTGATGAGCAGTTTGGACTTTATCTTGAAGATCTGAAAAGACTGAGTCCGGTTTGTACATTTAAATACCAGTTTGTCACAGGCGGTGAGCCCACCATATGG
>JAAYBQ010000385.1 GCA_012730035.1 Spirochaetota bacterium | reverse complement strand
TTATATATTTTTCAATAATAATCAGCGCTGCCATCTGGTTCTACCTTATATACAGGCATGACAGGCTTGAGCCTGAGCCGGTCTTTCTGGTGATAATGGTAGGAATAGCGGGGGGATTCTTCAGTTCCGTACCTGCGGCATTCCTCAACACTATTGCTGCCTGGCTTACCGGCGCCATAGATTTTCTGCATCACTCAGCTAATGTCCAGGTCTCTAAAGAACAGTATATATATTTTACACTCTTTGTTGGCTTTAACGAAGAATTCTGGAAGGCCGCGTTGTCGGTTCTTATACTCAAAAGGCTTAATGAATTCAATGAACCTGTTGATGCCCTGATCTACTCGATGACAATTGCCCTGGGTTTTGCGGCATTTGAAAACATCGAGTACACAATGGCAGGAGGCCTTGCCACGCTCGTGTTAAGGTCTATCACTGCCATGCCGCTGCACATAGGCCTTGCCGCGATATGGGGCTCGGGGATCGCCAGGGCAAAGTACCTTAAAGAGGGAAGGTACTTTACCACGTTAATACCTTACGTTACAGTTGCGGCGCTGATTCATGCGGCATATAATTACCTGCAGTTCATCAGGCCGGAAGATCCATGGATGATACTTGTGGCAATAGTCTTTGCGTTTCTGCTTTCGCGCAACGCTGCCAGAAGGCTTAAAAAGTACGGGAAGATGAGCCCGTTCAGGAAACCTGGATTTTGCCCGGACTGCGGAACAGAGAACCGATTGTGGGCAAGTAAGTGTGTTCACTGCGGAAGAAGTTTCATGGCAAAATAGATAATGTTCAGAAAAATAAAACAGCGTTACTTCGAATCTGATATATACAGGTACCTTAACCATGTGCAGATTTCTGTCATAGTCGGAATTGTGTCGGGCATGGGTGCAGTGCTGTTCCATTACCTGCTTGAACGCATGCGAAATTTTTTTGAACCTCACAGGTTCAAGGCTCTCCTGGGTGTACCTGATTACTACGTTATAATCATTCCTGTTATTGGCGGACTTATCTGCGCAACCATGACCTGGTTCTTTCCTCTGGTTGCAAGGGAAAAGGGGGTCATGAGTGTAATACGTGCCGTTCTGCTTAAGAACGGATTCATCCCTATAAAAGAAACCATATTCCACCTTTTTGCTCCGATTATCTCAATGGGTACGGGCGCTCCAATGGGTCCCGAGGGACCTTCTGCAAAGATCGGCAGCGGTATAGGATCCTACCTTGCACAGCTGATGAAGCTCGGCAAAAATGACATGATCATGTACACCTCGGCAGGCGGAGGGGCCGCAATTGCAGCAGCATTTAACGCGCCGATTGCCGGGGTTTTTTTTGGGATCGAGGTTATACTTCTTAACGATCTTAAGAATAAAGCCCTGAGCGCCCTGATAATAGCATCGGTCGTGGCAGACATAATATCACGTTCCCTGCTTGGCGATGTAAGGGTATTCAGAATACCATCATATACCACGGGGGATTACTTTTCGTATTTCTATTACGTGCTGCTTGGCGTGGTGTGTGGACTTGTAGCTCTCTTTTATTTTTTTATGTCAGACAAATTCGAGTATATGTTTGACGAGAAACTTAAGATTCATAATCCATTTGCACGGCTGATCCCGGTGACTTTTGTATTCGGCCTGATACTGGTTAAATACTACACACTCTTTGGTATCGGCTATAATACTATCGATAATCTTATTCACGGATCGTTTACGCAGACTGACATTTTTGTTCTTTTGTTTTTAAAGGTTGTCTTTCTTGCACTTTTTGTCCAGGCCGGTGCATACGGAGGAACATTCGCCCCTTCGCTGGTCATTGGAGCTCTGCTGGGTTATGCATTCTCCGGTTCCGTAAACTTTTTTTTCAATGTGGGGCTCGATCAGGTCGCTTTTGCTCTTGCCGGAATGGGAGGAGTTCTGGCCGGTATCAATTCGATCCCCCTTACAGCTATTCTCCTTGTCTTTGAGGTGACCAATGACTACAGGTTTATACTGCCGCTTATGCTTGTTTCCATAATCTCCTACCTGGTCCTTCTATACAGAAAAAAGATGAGCATCTATTCTCTGGAACTGATGGATGATAACATAGACGTGAGTAAACGCGCAGAGCTTGACATTCTCAGCAGAATCGAGGCTGCTGAAATTTTAAAAACCGATATGGATGTTGTAAGTTATAGAACTCCGTTCAGAGAACTGCTTGAAGTGATCCTCAACGCAAAATATGGCGACATCTTTGTAGTTGACGGAATGAACAGGTTCATCGGAATAATTACAATCAGGGATATAAGGCAGGCGCTTATTGATAATACACTGACTGAACTTTTGATAGCAAAAGACCTGATTATGGAAACCCCGGCGATTACAATTCATGAACCACTTTCATCTGCAATAGAGAAGGTAAGGCAGTATGACATAGAGAACATTCCGGTTATTTCACCGGAGAACAACGGTCGGCTCGAAGGGATAATTACGCGCAAGGATATAATTGACGCTTACAACAGGATCATGCATAACATAGAAGAAAGCGAATACCTTACCGGACCATCTTCAACGAAGGGTGGCGGACTTATCTGATTCCCGCATAGTAGTAAAAAAATTATTGATTAATAAGGCACCCTGTTTTCACATTTTTATGTGAGGATAAAACTATGAAACGTAAGATTCTAATATTTTTGCTGCTCTTTACAGCAAGTACAGCCCTGCTTTTCGCGGCTTCAAAGAGTGTAAACCTGAAAGTCTTTCCCGAAAAATACACTCTTAGCATCGATGGAAAACCTGTGACACCGCAAAAGCTTACACAGTACCTGAAGAGAATAACGCTTGTCGAGGGTGAACACGAGTTCCCTTTTCAAAGCAGCGGCTATCTTGACAGGCGCATAAAATTCAATATAACCAGAAAAACATCCGCCCTTGAGGTAAAACTTGAAAAGCAGAATTCCATGCTTGAACAGGTTGCTGAACTGAAGACCGGGGTTCATCCCAAATCCGTAGAGTTTACACCGGACGGAAGGTTTATGGTAAGCGCGCTGCTTGAAGGCCCGGGAGTCGATATCTTTTCTGTTGCTGATTTTCGTAAAGTTAAAACTGTAGAGTTTCCGCAAAAATACGCAAGGCTCAGAAATTTTGTTGAGGTTGTGTTTCTTCCTGAACGGAAAGAGATGTGGGTATCGCAGATGGCGGCAAACGCAATCCATGTAATCGATATGACCGATTTTACCTACAAGATGACCATAAACACAAAGGGTATCTGGACAAAAATCATCGCAGTTACTCCTGATGGTAAAACAGCTTTCGCGTCAAACTGGGAGTCGCATGATATTTCTGTAATAGACGTTGAACAGCACAGTGTTATAAAGAAGATCAAGGTAGCGGGAATACCTCGCGGCATGGTCGTTACAAGCGACAACAGATTCCTGTATGTCTGTATTTTCAGCAACGGTCAGCTCCAGAAGATTGACATAAACTCAATGAAGATTGTAAAAACATTCAGCTTCCCTCACGGAGCAAAGCGGCATATACTCATGGACAGAAAAAGGAACCTGTTCTATGTAACTGATATGTACAGGGGGAGCGTTTATATAATAAACGCTGCTGATGACAAAGTGATTAAAGAGCTGCCGGTTGATAAAAAGCTGAACACGGCGAAACTTTCGCCCGACGGAAAATATCTTTATGTATCGTCGCGCGGGCCGAACAATCCTGAATCATATCTCAAAAAGGGCCCTGTTTTCGGAAAGGTTTTTGTGATAGATACAGAAACGTTAACAATTAAGGACTGGATATGGGGTAAGAACCAGCCTACCGGGCTTGATGTATCGCCCGACGGGAAGCTCCTGGCTTTTACCAATTTTCTTGATAATGAAATTGAGGTATACAGGATAAAGTAAGGGTCTGAATGAAGACTGGGCAAATGAGCACGGGGCTGCGGCCCCGTGCTCATTTGCCCAGTGTCTGTAAGTACGGCCTGATGTCTGTAATAATCATCCCTGCCCTTTCTGCTGCAAGAATTCCCATCTCTCCATCTTCAAATACCTGGCAGTAACAAGGCTCAACACCCATCAGCTGTGCGCATTTAAGAAATGTATCGGGGTAGGGTTTGTGATACTCAACATCATCGGCTGATACAATTACACTAAAGTACCTGTCAAAGCCCATCATTTTAAGTGTAAGCTGTGCAATGTAACTTTTGCCGCCGGTACCAATTGACATGGGGATTTTCCCGTGATATTTATATACGATTTCTGCGACTGGTTTAATCGGTTCAACCTCTTTCAGGTATTCAAGGAAGAGTTCTTCCTTACGCCGGGAAAAAGCTGCAGAATCAAGTTTAAGCCCAAGCTTATTATTGACAACAGGTACTATTTTATGTGTGGGCATACCTGCAAGGTCGTAGAAAAGTTCTTCGGTGTAGATAAAGCCATGTTCAAGGGCAGCCTGTTTCCATGCTTTGAAATGTATTGGCATCGAATTGGCCAGTGTGCCGTCCAGGTCAAAAATAAGTCCCTTGGCGAGTGGATCGATATCAGGATGCATAAATCCGCCGGTTAATAAAATGGCTGGGCAGTAGCGATTTTAAAGGTGCATCAATCACAGGAAGATTCAGACCTTAAGCTCCTTCTGCATCCAGATCACGTCAAAAGTTTTATTCATTTTAACACCTATACCTTTTAACCTGCCGCATTCAACAAATCCGTTCTGCCGGTGAAATTCTACGCTGCCCGGGTTCTCTGACGAGATTTCAGCAAGCAGCGTCCGGATACCCTTTGTAATTGCCTCGGATTCAAGTTTGGCCAGTACAGATGAACCGAGATTCTTTCCCGTATATTCATGGTGAAGAAAATAGGTACATGCTGCGGTAAACCTGAATGCCGGCATGGGATTATAAGATTTTAGGAAGGCGAAGCCTACGCATTTTGAGTCAGCATCGTCATCAAGTAGTATAAATGCCGGGTAATCTTTTGCAAGGCTTTGCATTACGGGAAAAGCTATGTGGGGCATTGCTTGCTCTGGGAAGGCTGCAAAGCTGTTTTCGATGTAGTAGTTGAATATATCAATTACATCATGGCCGTAATTTTCTGAAAACTGTTCATAGCGGATTTTCATATAATTTCCCCATGGCAAAGATAATGAACATAATTATATAGGCATATTATATATCAACGAAAATTAAAAAAATATTTAATGCCTCTGCTGATGTGTACGTTGATGCCGGGCATAATTCCGGAAATTTTAAAAAACTTTACAGATATGAGGAGTTATAATATTTTACATGTATAGAAATATTCGGCAGGCGATAGGAGATTTTTTTGATGGGGATACTTCAGGAACTGATAATTATTTTTACACTCGCGGTCTCAGTTGTTTATGTCTGCAACAGGCTTAATATTCCCTCCATAATCGGGTTCCTTATAACAGGGGTGGTTGCCGGTTCCGGACTTCTGGGAGTATCAAGCAATCCCGATGATGTTCATATTCTCTCCGAGGTGGGAATCATACTTCTTCTCTTTACCATAGGCCTCGAGTTTTCCATAAAGAACCTTATGCAGATTGGCAGGACTGTACTCCTGGGAGGAACTCTTCAGGTGCTGTTGACCATAGCTGTAATCACCGGGTATCTGTTTTCTATAAAAGGGCTTAACCAGTCTCTGTTTTACGGATTCCTTATCGCGCTAAGCAGTACAGCCATTGTTATGAAAATCTATCAGGAGAAGCTTGAGCTTGATACTCCTCACGGGCGGGTGGTGCTTGCAATTCTGATTTTCCAGGATATAATAGTCGTTCCCATGATGCTTATAACTCCGGTACTTGCAGGGATTGAAGGAGGCTCTGACAATACACTTTTGTTTTTAGGCCTTAAAAGTGTGGGTCTCATAGCTTTTGTTTTCGCCATGCTCAAGTGGATAGCTCCATGGATTTTTTACCAGCTTGCAAGCACCAGGAGCCGTGAACTTTTTATTCTTGGATCTGTCGTTACGTGCTTCGCAGTTGCGGGTCTTACATACTATATAGGGCTGTCGCTTGAGCTTGGAGCTTTTCTTGCCGGCCTTATAATTTCAGAAACAGAATACAGCTATGAAACTATGGGGAACATTATTCCGTTCAGGGATGTTTTTGCCAGTATATTCTTTATATCTATAGGCATGCTCATAGACATCAGGTTCATGCTGGCATCATGGCAGGTTGTGCTTGGAGGCGGGCTTGTAATTATACTGGTCAAGTTTATCATTGCCATAATTTCAGTATTACTGCTCGGTTTTTCTCTCCGCACCTCCATACTCGTGGGTTTCGCTCTTTCACAGATCGGAGAATTTTCATTTATACTTTCAAAGGTAGGTTACGATTACAGAATTATCGATTCGTTAGAGTACCAGACCATACTCTCGATGTCCATAGTAACAATGGTGCTTTCATCTTTTATTCTGAATTACTCCACGCCGATAATCAATAAACTTATGAAGACAACCCTGCTTGACTGGATGGACAAAAAAACCTACAGCATGAGCAGCATTGCCAAGGAGCCGGAAGATGTCGCCCTTGATGATCACCTTATAATTATAGGTTACGGGATTAACGGGCGCAATGTTTCACGATCTGCCCGTATTGCAGGCATCCCCTATCTGATCATTGAGACCAATCCTGAAACAGTAATTAAAGAGCTTGCAAAGGGTGAAAAAATTATATACGGTGATGCCTCTAATGAAGAAGTATTAAAACATGCCAGTATTCATTCCGCAAGAGTGCTTGTAACAACTGTCCCGGACGCGCCGTCAGCCAGGAGGGTAATTGCAACTGCCCGTAAACTGAATCCAGATGTTTACATTATTGCACGCACAAGGTTTGTCAAAGAGGTGAACGACCTCTTTGCGCTTGGAGCAACTGAGGTTATACCTGAGGAGTTTGAAACATCCGTTGAAATATTCACCCGGCTGTTAAAAAAATTCAATGTTCCGGAAAACGATATAAACTCCCTGGTTAATATTGTCAGGTCTGACGGTTACCAGATGTTCCGCACCGCTTCATTTGAATCCATAACTCCCGCTGATCAGCGCAACCTTATAAAGGGACTGGAAATGGTCAGCTGCAGGGTTGAAACAGGTTCTACTGCAGACGGCAGATCCATGCTGGAACTGGCAATAAGAAAAAAATACGGAGTGACTGTTCTGGCCATATATAAGGGGGGGGACGTAATACACAATCCAGACGGAGATGCTGTACTCAATGCCGATGATGTAGTCATGCTCGTAGGTATGCCTGCCCAGGTATCAAACGTCTATGAGATTTTTAAATCTCCTCTTCTTATTGGATGAAAATATGAAAATTCCAGTATTGCTCATTATTGCCGTAATACTTCTTTTTATGGTATTTGTCGCAAGGTTGTCAAGCAAGCT
>JAAYBQ010000037.1 GCA_012730035.1 Spirochaetota bacterium | reverse complement strand
ACAGCTGTGTCAGCCCTTGAAATTGCAACGGGGAGTGACCCTGATTTCGTAAAAAATTTTTTGCCCGTAAGAATGGAGGATTAGTATGCTGAAGATTTCACGATTAATCAGAATTAATTCGCCTGCGGGGATAATCTCCCTTCTGCTTCTTGCCGCAGTGCTGAGCGGGATAGTCTACGGTATTGTATCATCAGATTACATGCCCTGGGCCGGGAAAAAAGTTCAGCAGCAAGGTCGCGACGCCGGTGTTGCCATACTCGAAATCAGGGCCTGTGACGTAAGGGATACCATAAACTGCCTGGGCCAGGTTGTGTTTACTGAGAAAGCCGGAATTTCGTCAAGGGTCAGCGGAAGGCTTTCGAAGATCTACGTCAGCGAGGGGCAGAGAGTCAGGCGTGGCGAGGTGATAGCGGAGATTGAAAGGCTGCAGTACGAGATTACATTGCAGCAGCAGAGATCCGCTGTTGAAATAGCGCATAAGGATCTTGAACTCTACGAGGCAAGGTACAACGACGCTATGAAGGGGGTCGAAATAAAGCTCAAGACAATAAAGAAGGCACAATATGAACTCCTGGATAAAAAGACAGCGTTTGAAAACATGGAGAGTGTGCTTCATAACCGTGGTGAGCTTTTCAGGGCAGGGGGAATAAGTAAAACTGAATACGAAAGTATTAAAACAAAGCATGCTTCAATTCTTGCAGAGTACGAGGTAGCCAGGTCTGAGCTTGAAATACAACAGGTGGGATACAGGGATATTGACATCACTTCATCAGGTTACAGTGTGCCCCCATCTGAATCAGAAAGAATAAATATACTTAAAATTATAAACACAAGGATTGAGCGCTCGGAGGTTGAATCTGCCAGAGCCAGACTTAAACAGGCCGAAAGCGGTTTTCTCTCTACACAGATGATGCTCAATGAAACTTATATCAGATCTCCGCTTACGGGTATTGTTGCCGTAAAGGGGATGGAGGCCGGAGAAATGGTGCGCGAGGATTCAGTAATCGCAACTGTTATGGATATCAGCAGCGTTTATGTATCAATTAACCTTGGGGAGAAAGATGTTAACAGAATCAAAAGGGGACAGGCTATCTCATTTACCGTAGATGCGTTCCCTGACAAAAAATTTACAGCGGTTATTAAAACTGTTACTCCGTTGCTTGATTCCAGAACACGCACATTCGAGGTTAAGGGGATTGCGGCAAACAGCAGTGCTGAGCTCCTGCCGGGGATGTTTGCCCGCGCGGTAATTGATACGGGAAAAATAATCAAAGGGGTACTTGTTCCCTCTTACGCAGTGATGCGCGGAGATGACGGCCGCAGTGAAGTTTATGCTGTTCGCAATGGAATTGTCATGCGTGAGAACGTGGTTACGGGAGATGAGCTTTCCGGGCAGGTGAGGATACTTGAAGGGCTTGGTGATGGTGACAGGATTGTTGCACGCGGGCTTAACAGTGTCTACCAGGGGATGAAAATCGGACAATGAAGATACTCGATTCGGCAATACGACGCAGGATAACTACGACTATGGCGTTCACCGCTATCTGCCTTATAGGTGCAATATCAGCTTCCAGGCTTCCTGTTGAATTGCTTCCTGGACTTGAGCTTCCGAGGCTTACAGTGATCACTCCTTTTGATAATGCCTCTCCCACGGAGGTTGAAAAGCTTGTTACAACGCGCATTGAAGAGGCTGTCACAGGTGTGCGCGGTGTAACATCAGTTTCGTCCGAATCCATAGAGGGCATTAGTATAGTGAAGATTGTATTCCATTGGGGTGCAGACATGGACATGGCGCTAATTGAGACGAAGGAGAAGGCTGATCTTGTCAGGGGTGAGCTGCCTGAAGATACGGGACAGTCAATAGTAGTAAGGTATGACCCTTCGGATGATCCTGTAATGATCTATTCTGTTTCGCCGCGTAACGGCAATGGCATGTCCGCCCGCGAGAGGATAGAGAGGGAGATTGTGCCATTCCTGGAAAGAATAAACGGCGTATCGATTGTTGATTTAATAGGCGGATACAGACGCGAGGTACAGGTCAATATAGACAACGCGAGGCTTTTTGCGCACAACCTTTCTTTTGCTGATGTGGCGCGCAGGATTGATCTTTCAAACTATAACTATCCTGCGGGCAGCCTGGTCAGGGGAGACCTGGAGTACCAGGTACGCACTGTGGGCGAGTTCAGGAATCTTGATGATATCCGCAATGTGGCAGTAGGTTATGGTGAAAACGGGATACCGGTTTATCTACGGAACATAGCCACTGTCGAGGATACATACCGCGAGAGGAAATCGATTGTAAGGTTTAACGGAACCGAAAGCGTGGCGCTCATTGTGCGCAAGGAGCCTGGCAGAAATACTATTGATACATGTGCCAATGTGAGTTCGGCGATAGAACAGATTAATTCAGGCTGCAGAAGAGATTTTAATATACGCTGCGTTTACGACCAGTCCCGTTTTATACGGAATTCCATAGATAATGTTACACTTGATGCAATCCTTGGCGGCATAATATCTTTTTTTATTCTTTTTCTTTTCATGAAGAGGATTGCTCCTCCGCTTATTATCTGCGCGACTATACCGGTTTCGGTGCTTGGAACATTTATACTGATGGATCTGTTCGGAATTTCTGTAAACACCATGTCCCTTGGAGGGCTTGCCATCGGTATAGGTATGATTGTTGATGCCGGTACCGTGGTGCTTGAATCAATTTTTATGCAGCAGAAACCGGAAGCTGGTGTTTCAAAGATACAGGCTGCCGTGAGTGGTGCATCTGAAGTCGCGCTTCCGGTAGTTGTTTCCGTGCTCTCGTCGGTGGTGGTCTTTATGCCTATAGTTTTTCTTTCCGGCCTGGCCGGCGCCATGTTCAGAGATCTTGCGCTGACCGTTTCATTCTCACTTTTTATTTCACTTGCTGCGGCTGTAACGCTTATTCCCATGCTCTCAACCGTTGATTTTAAATTTCCGTTTTTTTTAAAACTACCCTTTAAGCCGCGGTTCATGTATTATGCTGCGGAATTTACCGAAAGACTTATGGAGAGGCTAAGTGTAAGGTACGAAAAGGCGATCCGCTACTCCCTTGCGAACAGAAAGCAAATTATATTTTCAGGACTGGGATCGCTCGCTGCAGGGATTATTCTTTTTATACCTGTAAAAAGCGAGATAATGCCCCGCGTTGATCCGGGCGAGTTTTCAATAGAGATATCAATGCCTGGAGGAACACCGCTTCCGGAGACAGAAAGATACTGTGCCCTTGTTGAAAAGGCCATTTCAGGTATAAGCTCAGTTGATTGCGTTTATACAAAAGCCGGTTGTGACCCCGATGATACAATCTCTGAAAAAATATCGGGCCACGGAGCAGAGTACGGGCTTATAAGAGTCATGCTTAAACATCGCAGCGCAAACTCTGCGGCTGATGTTATTGAACAGGTTAAGCCGCTTATTCCGGTGCCGGATAATGTGCAGCTGGTATTCAGGCTTAAAGAGGATGTTGTATCCTCTCTTTTTGCCGGGAGCGGGAAAAACTTTAATGTCGAAATTTCCGGTAATGATATTACAGCGCTCAGGGAGTCGGGAAATAAACTTAAAGATATAGTCAGGAGTTACAGCTGCGCGCGAAATGTTTCGACCCTTTTTGACAGTGAAATCCCCGAGCTGCGGCTTGAAATCAACCGTGATTCCGCTTCAACACTCGGCATAAATATTGAGGATGCAGCCTCGTCGGTTGCAATGGCCGTAAAAGGGGAAAACGCCTCAAGGTTCCGCGAAGATGACCGGGAGACAGACATCCGCATACGGCTTGCGGGCGCGGACAGGCGTGATGC
Source organism: Spirochaetota bacterium (assembly GCA_012730035.1). Lineage (GTDB taxonomy): Bacteria > Spirochaetota > UBA4802 > UBA4802 > UBA5550 > JAAYBQ01. Next base: position 5,288 of record JAAYBQ010000037.1, on the reverse strand, counting down.
CGCATCCATAGAGAGAATCCCTGTTATGAACGCGGGGGGAATGGCTGTGCCTGTTTCGGCAATTGCCAGGATAATCAGCGGCAGCTCGAGTGTCAGGATTGTAAGGGATGAACAGTCCAGAATTAACATGGTAAGCGCTGATATTATCGGGGATACAGATGTGTTCATTAACGACATCAGAAAAAGGCTTGGTGAAGCGCGCATAAACGAAAGTGTAACATTAAAAATTATTGATGCCGGACATGAGATAAGAAGTGCTGTAAGGTCTATGGGATCAGCGCTTGCCCTTGCCATTGTGTTTATATACATGCTGCTTGCCGCGCAGTTCCAGTCCTTTGTTAAACCGCTAATTGTAATGCTCTCCATACCGGTTACGCTGCTTGGTATATCACTGGCAATGATCCTTACCGGTGTTACGCTTAATATTAATTCCGGCATAGGCATCATAATGCTTGCGGGAAATGTGGTCAGCAGCGCCATAATGCTTTTTGACTGCATTGAGTACTACAGGTCACTTGGGTACCCTGTCGAGGAGTCACTCGTTCTTGCGGGTAAAGAGAGGCTTAAGCCCATAGTGATGACTGTGCTCACCACAATTGTTGCGCTCGTACCCATTGCAATCGGCATCGGAGAAGGATCGGAGCTTCAGAAACCCCTTGCCGTTACAGTTATCGGCGGACTCACCGTATCTACTGTTCTTACCCTGCTGTTTATACCTTCAGTTTATTATGCCGTGAGTTCGTGGAGTGAAGAGTTATGACGGAATATTTTCTGAAGAACAGGATAAGCGCCATAATGCTCTGTGCTTCACTTCTGACTGCGGGCATTGTTTCAATGTTCAGGCTTCCGGTGTCGCTGCTTCCGGGTGTGGAATGCCCGGCTCTTTCAGTGGTCATTGAGTACCCTGGAGTTGCGCCTGACAAGATTGAATCACTCATAACCAGGCCTGTTGAGCGCGTTATAAAAACTGTTAACGGGATCAGTGAAATCGAATCGGTATCAGAGGAGGGTAAATCACGCATCAATATCACCTTCAGGAGTGGAACCGATATTAAGATCGCATCGGTAAAAGTAAGGGGGAAAATAGCGCTTGTACGGGATGAGTTTCCCCGAGAGGTACAGGAGCCGCTTGTAATGAGGTATGATCCGTCTGAACGTCCCGTAATTGTCGTAGCAGCTGAGATGACAGGAGCCGACCGCAATGGTGTGCGCGAAATAATGGAGACACGCGTAAAACCCGTTTTGCAGCGCATTGACGGTATAGCCGAGATTATTATCGCTGGCGGCGAACTGCGGGAGATTCACATTGAAACTGATCGTTCAAACATTGAAGGCCGAGGTATTGCAGCAGCAGATATATCAGGCGCAGTCAATTCGGGGAATATTAATCTTCCTGCGGGAACCGTTGCGGCTGCTGAAGGTAACAGCCTGCTCTATATACCTTCAGGCTACAGGTCCCTCTCGGAAATAAGTGATACCATAATTAACAGCTCCGACGGAAAAAGTGTCAGGGTGAATGATCTTGCTGTCGTGCGTTTCGGCGCAAGGGAGAGAGCGGATTATTCACGTTACAACGGCATGGATATGGTCACACTTTTTATTCACAAGGGAGGTGATTTCAACACTCTTGCCTTATGCAGGGATGTGAGACAGGCGCTCGCTTCTTTTACCGACGTCAGGTGGAATTTTATTTATGATCAGGGCGAACATATTGAATCAGCAGTTGATAATGCGCTGCGTTCAGCCATGTGGGGAATTGTTATAGTAATACTTGTGCTTTCGTTTTTTTTCAGGAGAAGCGAGACCGTGCTTCCGGTTGCAATTTCGATTCCCGTTTCAATGCTCATTGTCCCGATGTTTTTGTATCTTTCGGGCCGTGGCATTAATATCATGACAATCAGCGGTTTTGCCCTGAGCGCCGGAATGGTTGTTGATAACGGGATTGTGGTAATTGATTCTATTAAGCGAAGCGCGGATGGCAGCACGGGTATCGCTGCTGCTGCAGGTGCGGTTAAGCTGCCGGTGATATCATCCACTTTCACCACAATAGCAGTATTTATACCTTTAATGCTCATTTCAGAAAGAACGGGTGAAACCTACGGTGACATGGCATTTACAATTACGTCAGCACTGCTTGTGTCACTGTTTTTTTCGCTGGTTCTTCTGCCAGCTTTCTATTTGCTGATTAAATGCCGCAGCAGTATTCCGGAAGACAAAGCCGTGCATAATTCCGGGAGACTATTTGGTATTGTGAGGTTTTCAGAATATTTAAAGTCCAGGCTTCCCCTGCCTGTACATGCCAGGGTTGAATTATTTTATAATAGTATTTTATCACTCGAAGAGAAGATGTTTTTGTTTTATAAAAAGACTCTATTCAATGCATTTAATAAAAGTTCGCGTGTGCTTCTATTGGCTGTTTCTGCATTTTTCATTTCGCTTACTATAATCACTTTTATAGAAGAAGATTCTGTTTATGATAATGGCAGGGGTGAGTTCTGTCTTTGCCTTGAGTTTCCTTCGGGCACATCGCTTGAAAGGACTGATGAATTTGTGTCAGTGGTCGAAGGGATGGCGGGGAGTGTAAAAGGTGTTCTTGCAGTCTCTGTTCGAACCGAAAAATGGAGGGGCACTCTCACCGTTAAATGCGATGAATCGCTTTGTTCCGACGAACAGAAACGGATCAGGGAAGAACTTAGATGCGGCGCGGATAAAATTGTGAGAATAGCAGGGGGTTTTGCTTATATCAATGAAGCAGACGGAACTGACGCGGGCGGGATTACCGTTCACTTCACGGGCGACGACACTGAAACGCTCAAGAGCATCGCCCGTGCGGCCGCATCAAAAATAAATTCCATCGAAGGAACCGGGCAGTGCCTGCTGCGCTTCAGGGATGGCCGCCCGGAATATACCCTTGTTGTTGACAGGGACGCTGCTGCTGTCACTGGAGTTCAACACGCCGCGATTGCTGAATCCATAAGGAATTCCCTGTTCGGCCCTGTAATAACCAAATTCAGGGGAAGGGGCAGGGAGATTGACGTGAGGGTCAGGATGAAGGAGAGCGACAGGGATTCAATTGAGGATCTGCTTTCAGGAAGCGTAAAGTCCGAATCGGGACTGACTGTTCCGCTGTGTGGTGTAGTTCGCGCAGCCGAAACTACCTGTATTACAAAGATGTTCAGGCTGAATGGACGCAGAAGCTGTTCAATAACCGTCAGTTCAGGTGAACTTCCGGCGGACGCAGCTGAAAGGGAAATCAGCAATATTCTGAGTAACATGGACATGCCGGAAGGTTATTCATTCCAGTTTGACAGACGACTCAGAGAGTCAAGAGATGAGCTCAGAAATCTGTTGTTTGCTGTTACAGCTTCAGTTCTTTTAATCTATATGATTCTTGCATCTCTCTTTGAATCTTTAACGCTGCCGCTTGTGGTAATGACAACTCTTCCATTCGCTTTTACCGGAGTAGCGCCGGTTCTGTTTGTGACAGGAATCCCACTCTCTGCGGCGGTTTACATGGGATTTATTATGCTGGCAGGGATAGTGATGAACAACGGCATACTTCTGGTTGAATCGGTACGTGCTGTTGCGGTAAAAGAGAGCATGTCTGGATCAGGGTATAGTGAGGCAGTCATGGCTGCGGCAGCATTAAGGTTCAGGCCGGTGGTGATAACTGCACTTTCGACAATTATGGGTATGCTGCCAATGGTTATAAGTAGAGGTGAAGGGAGTTCGCTCTGGCGGCCCTTTGCGGTAACAGTCAGTTCCGGTCTTTTGTTTTCTACCGTGCTGACTCTCGTTATTCTGCCTGTTGTGTGCGACAGGTATTTTAAATACAGATCAGGAGGTGATCGATGTGAATGTAAAAGGAAAAACAGTTATATATTTTAAAAGAAGGTTCACCGGATATGCTTTTTGTGTGTGTATAATGCTTCTTCTCCAGGCATGTGAATTTAACATAAACACACTTGAGGTGGAATGGTGCACTCCGGCCAATGGCGCGGTGGGGGTAAATAAGGAGACCGACGTTGAAGTTCAATTCAGCAGTGATGTAAACCATTCGGATGTGGAGGAGATGTTTATTCTTGAATGCGCTGAAAAAAGAATCTCAGGGAAGTTTTCATGGGTATCAGGTAAAAGATTTGTTTTTACCCCGGATACAGTACTGGAAAAAAATGGCAGGTACATGATTACTCTTCTGCGGGAGATACGGGATAAAGAGGGGAATACTATGGCTTACTCATTTCTTTCAGATTTTTATATAGGGGATGATTTTGTAAACCCTGAGATTGTCTCATCTTATCCTCAATACAACAGTGGTACAACACTTGATGTTGCCATTGACCGTGATATTATAATAGATTTTTCCAGAAGCATGAACAGGCAAAAGACACAGGCCGCGTTTTCCATTTCACCTGAAGTGGCAGGTTATTTTGTATGGAGTGAGTCCACGCCTGCACTTGCTGATTCAAGGCTTGAGTACAGGCTTACGGAAAAAATGGATTATGGCAGGGTCTACAGGCTCAAGGTAAACGAATATGCCGAGGATTCAACCGGTAACAGAACCGGTTATGAGTACTGTGTGAATTTTTTAACCGGTAATGATACGGTTCCCCCTGCAATAGATGTGATAGAATATAACGACTGTGTTCCCGGTACTGACAACGTTATTTACCCTGGAACAGTAAGACACGGAGTGTCCAGGCGGGGGCCGATCACAATACGCTTTACCGAGCCTATGAACAGGCAGAGCGTTGAAAAAGCAGTAACCATTAGACCTTCAGCGCAGGGAACCTTTGACTGGCACAGCGACTCGCGCGTGGATTTTATACCTTTTGAATCATTTGAACCTGAGACACTCTACAGTTTTTCCATTGATGCCTCATGCAGAGATATTAATGGGTTACATATGCGTTCAGCATACGCGGTGCAGTTTAAAACAGACGCACTCGACTCATTGTTCGTGCGTATAGGTAAAGTTTCCGGATCGTATAACAATTCCGTTTACACCGATCTCCGAAGATCTTGGCCGGCCAGCATAGAGATGGGGCCTGCCGATAATACTTCATACTATATACGCATAGAGTTCATGTCCTCAATCGATCCTGAACTTCCTGCCCGCATGGAGAAGTATTCAGTATTCGACAATATTATTATTGAAACATTTCAAGCAGCTGACGGGAACACGAATGATCTTCATTCACCGGCTGTAATCTCGGATATATCATGGCTTGCCGGAAGTGATAATACAGTTATAATAAAAATAGGGGGAATGACAAATCGTGCTATTT
>JAAYBQ010000384.1 GCA_012730035.1 Spirochaetota bacterium | reverse complement strand
CCTTGAAACATTTGAACCCAAGGATGAGGATACTGCAGGTGTTCCATTCTTATTCATCCCATACCTTTACTGCCCCCGCTGCCAGATACCATTGGAACTCAGTTCAGCCAACCTGTCAAAGGGCAATATCCAAAGCGGTATACTATCCTGCCAATGCGGATATACCGCCCGGATAACAGATGGAATAATACTCAGCGACAGCTACTCGGAAGAGACCCCTTTTAAAGCCTTTGAAAATGTCGAATCGGTAATGGCAATGAAAAATCAGTTCAGTCCGCTTTACAGGAGGCTGATCGCAAAAGCCTATGTTTGGATTTATCACAGCATAACCGCATGCCTGCAGGATAAAAATATCTTTCTGGTAGGACCTTTTACATTTAATTTTATACTGAAATATGCAAATCGCCTGGGTAAAGATAATACATTTATAATAATGGACCCATCCTTGAAACGGATAAACAAAATTAAAAAATACCTTACTTCACAGAACAATACTTTCGTATTTTTTGTGGGAAAACCGGAAAACCTTCCGGTAAAAGCCGGGACTGCAGACATTTACATAGATGATTATTCAACCGTCAACTCACTTTTTACATATAACTACTTTTCAACGGAAAACATATCCCCTCTCATAAAACGCGGCGGCACGATAGCTGGCATATTTACATCCTACGAAAATGCGCCAAAAAGTCTGCGTAATTTTCAAAAAGACCATCCTGATTTTCTCCCCGATAAAATGACATTCAGCCAGCTGAAACAGCAGTGGGCTGCCGGGAATGTAAGAGTTAAAGAAGTTAAAAGCATGGGGGTCACATCATCGGGAGAAAAGCATTTCCCACAAAATCATCCCGGTGAAAGTATAGAAGTTCAGGGCTACTGCGCTCTGAAAGAAAAATAATTGATATAGAATTAAGGAGACAAATATGGAAAAGAAATTATACAGGTCCTCTAACAATAAGATTATTGCAGGTGTGTGCGGGGGTATAGGCGAGTATTTTGACATTGATCCGGTTATAGTGCGGCTGCTGGTGGTTGTCTTTACTCTTGCGGGAGGCTCGGGACTGATTGCTTATATTATAGCAATGCTAATTATACCTGCCAGGCGGGGACCGGAGTTCCCTGATGAATACAATGAAGCATATGCCGACGTTGAGGGAAGAAAAAACAATTACCGGAATGAATCTCCGGAATCTTATGAGAAGACCAACCGCAACACAGCCATGGCTTTGGGATTCATTCTCATTGTGATTGGTGGATTGATTGTCGTGAGACATTTTGTACACTGGATACCATCTGGATTAATTGTTGCTGCAGCCCTTATGTTGGCGGGATTATTCCTGATATTCAAGCGTTTATAAATACCGAAAGGCAGGGATAATGAGTATTTCAAAATTTCTGATCCAACATGCAGATAAAAAAACAAGATCTTTCCACATGCCAGGGCATAAGGGTGCCGAATTTTACAGACGGTTCGGTTATGGAGAGTTCCTCGACAAGCTAATGGATTGCGATATCACGGAAATTCCGGGAGCTGACAACCTGTTTCAATCCGAGGGGATAATAAAAGCTGTGCAGGACAGGTATAGGGACCTCTACGGAGTGCGTAATTCTTATCTGCTTATAAACGGCACAAGCGGAGGTATAATAGCGTCCATCCTGGCAACAGTCCCAGCCGGGAGCAAGCTGATAATGGCAAGAAACTGTCATAAATCTGTGTTCAATGCCCTGACCTTAGGCGCTATCCGGCCTATTTATGCCTACCCTGAATTAATTGGCGAATATGGCATTTCCGGAGGACTTAGCTGCTCCGAAATTGAAAGATGCATCCTTGAAAACCCCGATGCTCCTGCGGTCATCCTGCCCAGTCCTAATTATTATGGTGTATGCAGCGATATTGCCGCCATTGCAGGAATTGTGCACAAATATGGGAAGGTTCTCATAGTAGACCAGGCTCATGGCGCTCATCTGAAGTTTTTCGAAAAAAATATGCCCCTATCTGCTGAAGATTCCGGAGCCGATATAATAATTAACAGCATACACAAGACTCTGGCTTCTTTTACACAAAGCGCTGTCCTCAATTTAAACTCTGACAGGGTCGACAGGTATGTTCTGGAGGATAAGCTACAAAGCATCCAAAGTACAAGTCCCTCATACCTGCTGATGGCCTCACTGGACATAAACGCAGCTATCCTTGAAGAGCGGAGAGAAGAAGTAATAGGCGAATGGAATGATAACCTTGATTTTTTCTACAAAGAGATTGAGGAGTTTAATGATTCCGGTGCCGG
>JAAYBQ010000383.1 GCA_012730035.1 Spirochaetota bacterium | reverse complement strand
TACATTTTCATCCGAAGCTTTGAGTTCAGGGAGCCCGGCTACTGCTGTGCAGATTGGAGACCCGATCACACAAAAAAAACTTTCAGATGCCATAATCAAGGAGGCCCGTGACCTTGGGCTATACAACTCCATAACAGATAATGGAGCAGGGGGACTCTCCTGTTCTGTGGCGGAAATGGCAAGGGAATGCGGAGGATTTGAAGTAGATCTTGATATGGTTCCATTAAAATATCCGGGGCTGTCACCCTGGCAGATATGGATAAGCGAATCACAGGAGAGAATGACCCTTGCTGTTCCTGAAAATAAAGTCAAAACATTTATACACCTTATGAACAGGCGCGGTGTAGAGGCAACTGCCATAGGAAAATTTACGTCTTCCGGCCGCGGTATTGTCCGATACAACGGCATTGAAATTTTTAATCTTGACCTGGATTTTCTGCATGATGGCCTGCCCAAAAGGAGTTTGAAATCAGAAGAACCTGATATACACATTGAAGAGTTCAAGATATCGGAACCCTCCGATCATAATTTTATTTTTCATAAAATGATTTCAAGGCTTAACACATGCAGTTTTGAATTCATATCTACTCAGTATGACCACGAGGTTCAGGCCGGGTCTGTAATTAAACCGCTGCAGGGCAAGGGAAGGGTGAACGGAAATGTATCAGTAATACGGCCATTGCTTGATTCATGGAGAGGTGTGGTTCTTTCACAGGGATTTTATCCGTCATATAGTGAAGTTGATCCGTATAAAATGGCCGCATGCTCAATTGATACTGCGGTCAGAAACGCCATATCAGCAGGTGCAAATCTTGACCACCTTGCACTTCTGGATAATTTCTGCTGGTGTGATTCAAATAATCCGGAAAGATTATGGCAGCTTAAAAAATCAGCAATGGCCTGTTATGATTACGCAGTTGCTTATGGCACACCTTATATTTCAGGTAAGGACAGCATGTTCAATGATTTCAGAGGATTTAATTCCGACTTTGAACCTGTAGAGATTTCAATACCACCCACATTGCTTGTTTCATCAATTGGTGTCATTAAAGACATACGCAAAGCTATGACCATTGATTTTAAAATTCCCGGTGATCTTATATATATTGCAGGCTCAACGCTTGACGAAACCGGATGCAGTGAATATGGATCATTATACGCTGAAATCACTGACATCAGTAATCCCGCAGGATCAAATATACCTTCTGTCGATTCTGAAAAATTTTCTGCTATATATCGTAAAATAGAATACGCAATTGAACACTCTCTTGTTTCATCCTGTATAAGCATTGAAAGGGGCGGGCTCGGCGTAGCAGTTGCAAAATCGGCTATTGCCGGTCAGGCTGGTTTTAATTTTGACCTTGTGAATATACAGACCGGCAAAAATTTACGTGATGATATTCTTATGTATTCCGAATCACAGGGGCGGCTTCTGGTTTCAGTTAATCCATCACTTAAAAATGAATTTGAGAAATGTATGAGTGGTTCTGAATTTTATATGCTGGGGGAAGTACGGGCTGACAACCGCATTATCATCAAAGGGAAAAACGGTAAAATTATTGTTGATACTGATATTGAGACTGCAGGCAATGCCTACCGTGAAACCCTGAAAAATTACTGAGGAAAAAAATGGCAAAACCCCTGACACTGGTAATCACCGGATATGGAATAAACTGCGAAGAAGAGACGTCTTATGCTTTTAAAATCGCAGGAGCTGAACCAGCTATAATTCATATAAATGATATTATAGAAAATAAAAAAATGCTCCGGGATTACAGCATACTTGTTTTCCCGGGTGGATTCTCTTACGGTGATGATACCGGCAGCGGAAAGGCACTTGCGGGCAGGATTAAAAATAACCTTTTCGATGAAATTATGGATTTTATCAGAAGGGATACTCTGATGCTTGGAATATGCAACGGATTCCAGGTGCTTGTGAATCTTGGTGTTGTACCTGCTACTGATGGATTTACAGGTATTTCGCAGGCTGCACTTGAATATAACCAATCCTTCAGGTATCAGTGCAGGTGGGTGGATGTAAAAATTGAAAATGATTCACCATGTGTATTCACCCGCGGTATCGACCGTATGCACATACCAGTTGCTCATGGTGAAGGTAATTTTTACGCTCCCGACGATATACTGGATCTTATAAACAGTAAAAAACTTGTAGCCATGAAATATGTAAAGCAGGACGGCTCACCGGCTTCAGGAGAATTTCCTTTCAATCCCAACGGGTCATTACTGGATATAGCATCAGTGTGCAGCCCCGATGGCAGGATAATGGGCATGATGCCTCACCCGGAGCGAGGTATGTTTTTTACTCAGCGCGATGACTGGACCAGATTGAGAGAAGATTATATACGAAGGGGCGATGAGTTGCCGGAATTTTCTGACGGCATCCAGATATTCAAAAATGCCGTTTCTTATTTTAAATAACCCTATTACCGAAGGTTTTTATGAAAAAAATTATTTTTATACTGATCGCAGCGTCTATTATACCTGCAACTTCATGCAGCCGCTGGTTTGTAAATTCCCTCGGTAAAAGCAGGGTTATGGAAATAAAAAACGGTGATGGTCCCGGACAGGTTCAGATTGTCAGGGATGAATATTCACTTAACGAACTTTCATTCAGGCTGGAAATGCATGATGGCAAAGCAATTCTTGCAGATAATAATTTAAAAAGGCTGCAGGTGCTCGATTCATCGGGAACACCCGAATTAATCCTTGGATCACTTAACAATATTGACAGGTCGCGGTTCAGGGCTGTAAATTTTAACTTCAGCGTAATAGGCGCCTTTACTCTTGACGATTCAGATAATCTGTACATCCAGAACAGGCTTGAATCACGTAAAGGAGGCGAAAACGGCAGTTTTTCACCTTCATACATCCTTGTATTCAATAAGAATGGAGAACTGCAGTATACAATGGGTAAATCAGGAACTCCCGACCTGCCTTTCTTTTATATTGAAAAACTTTTTACAGATTCATCTAACAGGCTCCACGTGATATCCAGAACTTTTAACAGCTGGGAACTTTTTATTTTCAATAAAAGAAAAAGAGAAAAATATATAGATTTTTCTAAAATCGACTTCAGTGAAAATGAAGGTGGTTACACCTATAGCGGTAAAATTGAAAATATGATCTTAACCCGCAGCGGTGACAATATGTTAATATCCGTCGCATATTATCATGATGTGAGATTTAAATATCGAAAAGTTTACGAATTTTCACTTGAGGATGATAAAATTGTTCGTGAGCTTACAACAATCCCCGACCCCAAAAACGTACTTTTTAGCATTGTCGATGACAAGATAATCTACCTCTGGAATATAGAGGGCAAGCGCATCAAGTTTATGCTTATCAACACAGACGGAAATATTATAAACAACATAAGGCTGGATCTTGATAATAACACTATCTTCTCAAAGATAATTACCGATGAAAAAGGAAAGATTTTTTCATACCACGTGGCAGAGACTACAATGAAAATCTACGAGTGGAATTAGGCCTTGAAAGTTGTAACAGCCGCACAGATGAGGGAGATAGACCGTGCAGCGATAGAGGATTTTGGAATTCCTGCAACTGTCCTTATGAATTCAGCAGGTAAATTTACTGCTGATTTTATAAGAGAAAACTTTCAAGGCCAGGGTGTTACAATTTTCTGTGGTACTGGTAATAATGGCGGTGACGGTTTTACTGCGGCCTACTATTTATTTAATGCAGGTTTCGACATTTCTGTTTTTTTATGCGGCAGATGTGACAGGGTGACTCCGGTTTCAGGGATTTACATGAACATCTGCAGAAAATCCGGCATTGTAATCAGGGAGCTGACTGATGAAGAAAATGTATCATACTGCACTGTTAAGCCGGGTATAATTGTTGACGCAATTTTCGGGACAGGTTTTTCGGGCGAACCTGGCGGTGTTCAACTTGCTGCCATAAAAAAAATAAATTCTTTGTCAAATAAAGTGCTTTCGATCGATATTCCCAGCGGTCTTCCTTCTGATGGAGATATCGTACAGCCTGAAGCAGTTAGGGCTGATATAACCATTACAATCGGTCTTCCTAAAATATCGGTTTCAACTTTCCCTGGTAAATCATTCTGCGGAAAAGTACTGATCGCAGATATAGGCTTTCCCCGATCGCTGACAAATTCCGATAGTCTTAAGGTAAACGAAATTAATGATAATCTATTCATAACAAGCGGATTATCCATTGAGCACGAAGATATGCACAAGGGGAACCGGGGTCATGTGCTGCTTGCCGGAGGTTTTCCTGGAATGGAGGGTGCGATCATTCTTGCCGCAAAAGCCCTGTTCAGAACAGGTGCGGGACTGGGAACAGTTATAACTTTGC
>JAAYBQ010000382.1 GCA_012730035.1 Spirochaetota bacterium | reverse complement strand
GGTCCAAACTTCCACCTCTGAGGTCCAAACTTCCACCTCTGACGTCCAAACTTCCACCTCTGAGGTCCAAACTTCCACCTCCAAGGTCCAAACTTCCACCTCTGAGGTCCAAACTTCCACCTCTGAGGTCCAAAAAACATCGCGTTAAGATCCTGCATTAATAATACAGGCCTGTTCGTGCGCACATTATAAACGAAGGCGTGTCAGGACACGCCCCTGATTTTACCTAACTGTTAAAGGATCAGCTTTTTAAACTCTTCAAGCCCTATGCTGTCAATAAACACCCCCAGGCGCTGTTTGGCTTTCCCGTTCTCTTTATAGACTGTGATAATTTTTTCAATGAGCCTCATGGCATCATCATCCGAAAGGTCGCGGGTAATTTCATCAGCAAGCCTGGGCTTAACTCCGCCGCTGCCGCCGGCGTATAACCTCCAGCCGCTTTTAACGCCCACAAGACCTATATCCTTGATACATACCTCTGCGCACTGGTTGGGGCAGCCGCTAACGCCGATCTTGAGCTTGCCTGGTGTTTCGAGCCCGTGGTAGATTTCGTCCAGCTTAAGCCCCATTGAAAGGCTGTCCAGCATTCCCCTTTTACAGAATGTTGTACCGGGGCATGCCTTGATGCTTCTTACGCACAGACCCACACCCGCACCGGGAACCATACCAAGGTCATTCCATACGTCGTCAACCTGATCCTCCCTGAGGCCCACAATGGCAATGCGCGCAGCACTTGTAATCTTTAACGCTGCGACGTTATATTTCTCTGCAACGTCTGCGATTTTACGAAGTTTATCGGGGCTGACCACACCGCATGGTATGTGCGGCGCCACAGCGTAAGTAGTCTTGTCCCTCTGTAAAATGACACCTTTATCTCCATCTTCAAGCATATTATCTCCTCCATGGCATGTTATTCTATAAGCTGAATATACGGCAGGGTTAAATTTGTAAATATATTTTTATCGGCAAGGAATTCATGATTGCAAACTCGGCTCTTAACTGGCACAGAAAACTGCCGTTATTAATATACTGAAAGCTTACCCGCACTCCCGATGATGCAGGCCTATTGCGGAAAAAGCAAATCTCTGTTGACAATAAATATTTACACCTGAAACGGTTATCTGCAGTATTGATTCTGTAACTGTTTACCGGGACATCAGCAGCCCCGGTTTATTATGTGAAAATTTATTTATTGTCCCATAATCATTCTGATAAAACAACGCGGTGGAATAGAAGCATGAAAAAAATTTTTAACCTGAAATATCTCTTAACCGTAATCATAATCGCAGCCGTTATTCTTAATTACACTAAGCTCTACGCACTGGACAGCGAAGAGAGTGAGTGGACACCTTTGCAGCTTGCACTCTTTAACCCGGTGCAGATCTTTGATGAAAAGTGTAACGTGTACGGCCTCAGGCTGAACCTCATCTATGGCGTAAACAGTGACTTATACGGCATTGACATCGGCATGGTAAACAAAGCAGATAATGTATACGGCATAGAAATGGCAATAATCAGCAATATTGTTCTCGGGGACATGGCCGGATTCCAGCTTGCAATTACAAACGATGTCAAGGGTGACCTCTTTTTAATGCAGACTGCACTGTACAGCAACAATGTTGAAGGAAATGTTTATGGAATACAGACCGGACTCATTTTTAATACCGTGGCCGGTAATGTAATTGGATTCCAGACGGTCCTCAATTTGAACCGTGTCAACGGAAACATGAACGGCTTTCAGACCGCGCTTAATGTTAACGAAGTACAGGGAAACATGACAGGCTTCCAGACGGCCCTTAATGGTAACGGCGTCAACGGCAGCATGACAGGTCTGCAGACCGCGCTCAATGTAAATGGCGTTGAAGGTAATATAAACGGAATCCAGACCGCGCTGCTGGGCAATTTTGTAATAAGCGAGAAAAAGACATTAACATTTAAAAAATGGCTTTATGTGATATGGGATCCATCCGCAGGAATGCATTCTCTCTTCGGTGAATTGAAAGAAGACAAGGGGAATATGAACGGGATGCAGACAGCCGTATTGAACGGTGTCGCAGGCAGAATGAACGGGTTGCAGACCGCTTTCATATTCAATCTGGCGGGTGAGGTTAACGGTGTGCAGCTTGCCTTTATGGAAAACTTTGTTTCGGGCGACATGAACGGTATACAGTTCGCGCCGGGATACAACAGGGTCAAGGGCGAGTTTAACGGCATCCAGGCTTCAATGTTCCGGAACTCATCGGGAGGCGCGTCTGGCATACAGCTTTCAGTTCTGAGCAACAGTTCACGGGACATGAGGGGATTCCAGGCAGCTGCTGTAAATGTTCAGTCATTGTTCAGGGAGCAGCGGGTCTCCACCGGCATACAACTGGGGCTGATTAATTATTCAGAGTCATTCAGGGGTGTGCAGATAGGAATTATAAACTGGTCAAAACGCATGACCGGTGTGCAGATAGGCCTTGTTAATGTTATACAGAACAATCCCGTACCGGTGTTCCCGGTCTTCAACGTGAGCACACGGTTCTGATGGATTATTGTACCCCGGGGGTGAACTTCAAAACGGAATGGCTTCTGATGAATCAAGGCATGTGTTGCCTGCAAATACGTGTTTGCTTATAAGGTCTTTATTACGCACTGTGTAGTTATCACTCACGTACTGCACTGTGCCGTACTTACCTTTTTTTAGTGCACGCATTCCGTTTGCGTCATAACTGTAGGTGGTTATGTTCTCGTTAGTCCCGGACTTGTCGGTGGTCTTTAAGAGACGGTTCTCGTCATCCCAGGCAAGTGCCCGTGTCATGCTTGTTGTGCCAACTTCTGGGCTGTCTGTCATCTGCGTCATGTTGCCATTAAGGTCATAACTGTAAGTTCGCGGGCCCGCCTGTGTCACCGCATTGGGGTGTGCCCCTGCGTATTCATAGCTCCAGTCATAAGTGGTCTCGACTGTTCAGAATAATATTTTAATCAGGAAGAATCCATCGCGATAAATTCTGTTTAATACGTTTTAGACGCTCATTGCTGATCTGGCCTGTTTTACCTAAAAGTATACTGCCATCAACGACAGCTATCCTGCTTATCCTGATCAGACTTGAAACTTTTAATCCGGAGTCAGAAAAATCAGCATCAGTTGGTACAATAACTTCGTCAAAATCCGGAATTTCATGTTCCACCTGTGATGAAATCATACAGATCAGCCAGTCATTATAGCGTCCCGGCAGTTTGCGAAGCACAAGTGCGGGTCTTAATTTGCCATTTTGCAGGTCTGTCTGCGGGAATCTGAAAAGGACAATCTGAGCTTCTGCAATCATCAGAATGATTCTTTTATATCAGAAAGTGAATATACGCTGGTCTCATCTTCCATACCGCTTATTGCAGATTCAAGGGATAATGATGACCATTCTTTATCGTCAATTTTTAACCTGAGATATTCCACGAAATCAAGAACCTCAGCCTTTTTATCTTCGGGCAATTTCTGCACCTGCTCGATAATACGATCCTCCAGACTCATAGCACCTCCCTGTTAATACTTTGTCACCGTTAATAATTAATAATCAGGAATGGTTTTGTCAAGCCGGAATAGTACCGGGAAAAACATTTTCACACTCACAATAGAGCATTGCGATTGAAGAAAATTACCCTTTGCGCGATGGGTTAAACCCGGGCAGAAAACAGGCGCGCACAGCGGTCATGCCTTCGATGCAACTAATGGCAAGGAGATAACCCTGACACTGTATGTCATGAACCAATTCTTTCGCATAAGTATCATTATACGATATGCTTGATCATCTTTAAAACTAATATAGCTTGTTACTTTATCATTCCCAACTGTTCCATCATATTCAAAAACTGCGCTAAAAAATCTTCCCCACCTGCTTTTCGTTGTCCCAGAATGGTGAAATCTTCAGCAGCGTGTCTATTACTTCAGGCAGTACACTTAAGGTATAATCGATCTCATCCTCCGTCGTGTACCTGCTCAGGCTGAACCTTATGGATCCATGAATCTGTGAGAACGGAAGATTCATGGCGCGCAGAACATGTGACGGCTCCAGCGAACCTGTGGCGCATGCAGAACCTGTCGATATATACACACCCTTCCTGTCCAGGTATAGCAGAATCGATTCCCCCTCTATGTACTCGAACGATATATTAAGCGTATTGGGCGTGCGCAATTCAATCGACCCGTTCACAGATGATGTTTTTATCGAGTTCAGAATTCCCTGCTGCAGCCTGTCCCTGAGTTTTGCCACGCGTGGCATATCGGCCAGGTGCTTAATTGCAAGTTCTGCAGCCACTCCCATACCTACTATGCCGGGAGCGTTCTCTGTGCCGGGCCTTCGGCCTTTCTCCTGGTGGCCGCCGAATAACATTGGCCGCATACGCGTCCCCTTGCGCACGTAAAGCGCGCCAATACCCTTGGGGCCGTGAAATTTATGCGCCGATATTGAATAGAGGTCACACTGAATTTTGTTTACGTCAACAGGTATCTTGCCCGCTGCCTGTACGCCGTCCACATGGAACGGAATATTCAGCGGTTTCAGGAACGCGCCTATCTCTTCAACTGGATTAATAACCCCGGTCTCATTGTTCGCGTGCATTATGGAAACAATCGCGGTCTCTTCATCTACAGCCATTTTAAGGGCGGCAACGTCAACAATTCCTTCACCTGTTACAGGTACATAAGTTACGCGAAAACCCTCCTTTTCAAGCTGTTTGCAAAGGTTAAGAACAGCCGGGTGCTCAACCGTTGAAGTAATTACATGCTTTTTATCCTTAAGGTACGAGGTGATCCCCCGTATGGCAAGGTTATCGCTCTCTGTAGCGCTGCCCGTAAATGTTATCTCGAAGTCGTGCTCTGCGCCAAGGAGCATGGCTACCTGGTGCCTTGCCTTCTCAAGGTCCTTTGCCACGCGGCCACCGAAGAAGTGCATGCTCGACGCGTTGCCGTACTTGTCACCGAAAAACGGCAGCATGGCTTCAACAGCCTCGGGCGCGACCATGGTCGTCGCGTTATTGTCAAGGTAGACGTGCTTTTCCATGTTTTACCTACACGTGTCTTATTTTAATGTCACGGGAGACAGCCTTGCGCAGCTCCTCCTGTACAAAATGTTCAAGGGTCATTGATGCGGTCATGCACGACGAACATGCACCTCGAAGCCTTACCATTACCTCGTCGCCGTTAATGTCCACAAGCTCAATGTCGCCGCCATCTCTCTTTAGTCCCGGCCTTATAACGCCGTTGATAACCTCTTCGATCTTTCTCATCTTCTGAATATTGGTCATGGGCGCGTGTTCGTCACAACAGCTGTCCTGCTTTATGCTGCAGCGTCCCAGTTCCTCCTCGATTATATCCTCGATCTTAGGGACGCATGTTCCGCAAACAGTCCCGGCCTTTGTAAACTCCATCATGTCATCGATATTCCTTATGCCGTGCTGGTGTACGGCATTCCTGATGTCAACATCAGTAACCTTCATGCACTGACAGATTATTTCGCCGTGCGGTTCATCCTCTATCGGGGGTTTTTCACCGCGATAGTCCGCGATGGCGTTCGTAAGCGCCTCAGACCCCATTACAGAACAGTGTATCTTCTGGTCAGGCAGGCCTCCAAGGTAATCCACTATGTCGCGGTTTGTGATGCGTTCAGCCTCTTCAACGGTCTTTCCTTTAATCATCTCGGTAAGGGCTGATGATGAAGCAATGGCGCTGCCGCACCCGAATGTCTCAAATTTGGCGTCAGTAATAATTCCTTTATCAACTTTTATGTAAAGGGTCAGAGCATCGCCGCATACAACACTTCCCACGTGCCCCACACCGTCTGCGTCCTCAATTTTACCCACGTTTATGGGATTGGTGTATAGTTCCTTAACCTTTTCAGTGTATTCCCACATAGATACCACCGCCTTGTATCATCTTTATTTTAAAACCCGTTTTCTCACAGCAGGATTATCATAGTCTTTTTACTCATTTAAATAAGCTTATTTCACAGGTCTATTATTTTTTGTTGAATGCATGTAAACCCGTACATGTTAAAATCCCGGGCTCTGACCCCGGACTTTCTCCCGGGTGCTGCACGCAGCAAATTAAACCAGTATGCTCTGACCCCGGACTTTCTCCCGGCTGCTCTGACCCCGGTTAAACCTCCGCTCAACCACTATAAATACTATCATTTTAATAGTGATTATATGTAAAGCAAAAATGCCGGGAGTTACTTAAAAACAGATAACAATTCACTAATTATTCGTGAAAAACCTGTTGTGCAACAAGGACGTTTTAATGACCCTGACCCATTATCTTATAAAAGCGAAATTCAGGTTCCTGCCCCTGTCACCGAACCTGTGCGAAAAGAATTCGTCCGTATTCTTTCTGTTGCATATACCGCTATTAAGGATATTTTCCGGACGTAAACCACCTCTTATGCACGAATCCTCTATGCCGGACCATAAATCAACATATAGCCTGCCGTCGATTTTCAGCGTGTGTTCCGGGAAATAATCTGCAACGTCACTTTTAACCTCGTATGATTCAGGACCTATTGAAGGGAGTATAAACGAATAGAGTCTGCCGGGGTCAGAGCCGTACAGCTCTGCCATAAGCCTTATACATTTACCCGTAATATCGAGCATAGTCCCCTTCCAGCCGGAATGCACCGCGCCCAGAATACTTTTAACCGGGTCATAAATGAATACGGGAACACAGTCTGCTGTCCTTATGACAAGGCAGAGTCCGGGAAGGGATGTGATCATTCCGTCAGCATAACCCTCCGAGGCTCTGCCCCCCCGGGGGTACCTGTCAATGTGCAGAATTTCATCACCATGAACCTGGTCCAGCATCAGCACGCGCCCTGCGGGAAGCCCTGTAACCGACGACACAAGATTTTTATCGGACATTCTGATTTCACTGTCAGTTGCCGTATAATCGGTTCTGTTTATTTTTCTGCCCGTAAGGCCAGCGCAGAGCCCGCCGGGCAGTGCTCTGAGCAGGTAATAGCCTTCGGCGGTTAATTCAAGCATGGACATTCAGTACCCCCTGTAACAGAGAAGCCTTTACAGCTATATACGCAAGAATTTTTTGCATTAAAGACCAATCGGTCAGTTGTAATAAAAACCGGAAAGCTGTTCTTATTTTTTGATTACGGTACAATAATATATACATTATTGTTATTATAAAGAGAATTGACTAATCATAAATCTGTTCTGCCGCCCCTGCCCACCCCTTACACGGCAGAACTCATATTACAGGAGGAGAGAAAGATGAATCCGGACAAAAAAGCGCAGCAAAGATGGTACATCCAGGAACTCACATGCCCCCAGCTTCTTCACAGGAATGCGGTCATGTTCGGCGACAGGCGTTTCCAGTGGTGGCGTACAGGCAAGACAGAAACCGAATCGAACACCTATGCCCACGTATGGAGGCTCGTTAAGGAACTGTCGTCAGGCATTATGGAACACGGCCTTGAAAAAGGGGACCGCGCCGGTATAATGAGCCATACCCTGCCCCAGTGGATGTGGTCAGACTATGCCATTCTCTGCGCCGGCGCCGTTACAGTCTGCGTTTACCCCACGCTCTCTGAGAATGAAATTAAATTTATACTTAACGATTCCGGAACAAAGATGATCTTTGTGCAGGATGAATCAATGCTGCAGAAGATTCTTAACATTCGCAGTGAAGTCCCCTCGCTGCAGAAAATAATTGTTATGCGCGGTGAATACCAGGGCAGCGACCCGGGAGTGTCTGACATAAATAAAATCCGCGCGGCCGGCACTGCCATGCTCGCCAGGGACAACGTGATCTTCGAAAAACGCTGGCGCTCGGTTGAACTGACAGACCTGATGACCATAGTCTACACTTCGGGAACAACCGGTATGCCTAAAGGCGCGGTCCACACACACCTCAGCTTTAACGCAGCGTGCTGCCGCGACCTTAAGCAGGTCCCCTACCTGCAGGATGATGAAGTCTGCCTTTCGTTCCTGCCCCTAGCGCACACCTACGAACGTGAATGCGGCCACGGTATTGCAATGATGGCCGCGGTGACCATTGCATATTCCTCACCCGTGACAATGGTCGAGGACCTGCAGATATTCAAACCCACATGCTTTATGTCGGTGCCCAGGATATACGAACGAATATACATGGCAATGATAGAGCAGACGTCAAAATCGGCAGTCAAGAAAAAACTTTTCACCTGGGCTATAAACACAGGGCTCCAGGTCGTTCAGAAGCGCCAGGACAAGGATGGTTTTATTGACATGCGCGCCGGTATTGACTTTACCGAAAAGCTGGGTGGATGGCTCAGGTTCAGGTACAGGCTCTTCGATAAAATCATTTACAGCAAGGTAAGACATGTCCTTGGCGGCAGGTACAGGTTCGCTTTTTCAGCCGCGGGCAGCCTGCCGGCAGACCTATGCAGGACTTATGCGGCCATGGGCATAACAATCTTTGAAGGATACGGCGCGACCGAAACGTGGAATACGATCAACCTTAACTGGGAGCACAAGGTCCTCCCGGGGTCTGTCGGCTGCACCTGTATTGGCGTTGAGGGGCGCATTGCCGAAGACGGAGAATGGCAGGTGCGCGGTGATAATATTTTTACCGGCTACTGGAATAATCCTACGGCCACAAAAGAGGCATTTACCCCGGACGGTTATTACCGCACCGGAGACATAGTTGAAGAGCTGGCTGACGGCTACATCAGGATCGTGGACAGAAAGAAGGGCTTAATGGTTCTTGACACGGGTAAAAATGTTCCGGCCAACAAAATTGAAAGCCGCTTCTCGCTCAGTAAATGGATCGACACTGTAGTTCCGGTCGGCAGCGAACGCAAATTTGTCTCTGCCCTGGTTGTGCCCAACCTGGATGCATTCATTGCACTTTTTGACGCTGAAAAAATTCAATACGACAGCAGCAGGCTGGTCCGCATAACAGACCCCATGCCAATGTGCGTAGAGGCGGGCGAGGACTTTATTGCCAACCAGAGACTTATTGAACTGATAGACGCGGACATACAGGCCGTCAACATGGAGCTTGAGGAATACGAAAAGATAAAAAAATACACTATCCTTTCAAGAAGACTCACTGTTGCCGACGGAGACATGACCCCCACACTCAAGGTAAAAAGAAAGGTTGTTCTTGATAAACATAAAGAAAAGATCGATAAGATGTATTCGTAGAGTTTTATTGACTGATACTGTTCGCGCTGCATTCAGCAGCAGAATGGATTTCCGCAAAAAAGTGATCCCTGACTCCGCGGGGATCACTTTTTTGTACTTTTCCGATTACAGGTATAAAGATTTAATTACCGGCAACAGAGTCGATCACAGGTTCAGTTCATGTCGTTTGCGGCCGGTAAAGCCCGAAACCTTTCTGTACCCGGCCTTTTTAAGTTTTTCAATGGCAATGGAATATCCGCAGCAGACATCTTCAGGGGTGTGTGAATCAGAGCCCATTGTTACGGCCACATTGTTCCTGAAGAGTATTTCAATAATTTCATCCGATGGATATAT
>JAAYBQ010000381.1 GCA_012730035.1 Spirochaetota bacterium | reverse complement strand
TGCGTTTAAAACAATTTTCATTATTTGTTAACTGCGTTCGGTCATTAGCATGGTAATTGATGAAATAGAAATATCAGAATCATCAACAAGATTACCGTCGGCACATATCATAAATCTGTTCATCAGCAGTTTTTTTATCATTCCAGGTGCCGCATACTGAAAGGAACCTGGCTGTTGCTTATTTTTATCGTCAATCGGAACCGTCATTTACTCCCTGAAAACACGGACAATTCTGAAAATTTTTCTTTTTATTGACGAAGGAAGTCCCTGCATTTCATTAATCACCTGTTGTTTATATTTTTTTTGTTTTAACAGGGTCACCTTTTATGGATATGTCATCTATCTCTTACTATTGATATACATATTTAATGTTTACAATCAGTCAAGTATCTTTACTTTCTGATTATAATACGTTTTTGCGGGGAATAAGGTTAAAAAGTTTTTTTATTTTTTTTGCGGTTTATGACACCGCATGTCATACCGAACGAGCAATAGCGAGGGGGGATCTCATCTGATACAATAAGTTTTTGTCCACGGCTTGCAGCCAGTTTGGGTCAGATAACTCAGGAAACGGTCCCGTATTGCTGACATGTCTGCGTTAACTGTGTCGCCAATAAATTTTGAGGCGTTAGTATTGTAGTAAGTGGTGCTGTCCATTAAGTGCCATCACCGTCGCTTCGCGGCACCTTCTCCCGTAAATTTATGCGCTGTGCATATACTTATTCCGAGAGAGAGTGTGTGTTTAAATCAGATTTTAACTTGTTGATAATATCATCTATACCCGCAAACCGAAGCTCTTGTTAAGGGCTATGCTGTACAGTTGATACTTCTGTCTATTTCATGTCCAGTTTTCCCATAATAAATTTTTCGACTAACACAGCAAGACGGACTGCGTCCCCTGTTTCCTGCATATCAGGAATATAAAAATCGTCAGGATATCTTATTACTGTTCCATAAGGTGTAAGATTATCAACACCCGCATCGACAAGTTCAGCAAATGAAAGATCCATAGATATACATTTTTCAAGAATCCTGCTTATATTATGGGTCTTTTCAGCTTCATGCCCATGATAGATTATATAACCTTTAAGATACTTTTCAACAGCTTGCTGCATATGAAAACATATTGTATCTGTTGCAGGGTCTTTTGTAATAAATTCGTCCTTACCCGTTTTAAGGTCATTCCTGGCTTTTATAAACCACAGCTCAGCAGTATCACGATTTGTACTCATGCAACTATACCATTCTTATATGCATAATATGACACTTTGCCTGTATCGTTTCTTTCGCTTTCAAAATCATCTTCACTTTTCAGAAGCACATCTGCATCAACACGGAGCTTACCCAGGCTTCTGTTTATGGGGAGCCATATTTTCATTTTCTGTTTCCAATCGATCTGCCTGTCAAGTATTGCAACAAAATCCCAGTCACTATCAGTCGTAAATTCACCCGATGCACGGCTTCCGAAAAGAATCAGTTGTTTCACGTTATACCCCTGGTTCATGCATTCTTCTCTGATAATTCCGGCAACTACATCTTTTGTTTCATCAAATGACATTAACAGTGCCCCTTTCATAATTATATATTATGTGTACCTCTAAAAATCAGAACCGCAATTGTAACCGAAAGGCAACATTCAAATTTTATTTTATTGAGCTCACATTAATAGAAAAACATATATGAATAAATTAGTCAAGTATCTTTAAAACTTATTCTATGGATGTTAATAATTGAAATAGTGTAACAGGTTATTTATCATACATGTATCACTTCTAATTTATATCCACAACCCGAATCCCTGGTTCAAGGCAATACTGTGTAATGGAACTATTGTATTCCTGATCATTTCTTTAAAATCAGTTTCGCGAATAACGCCTTCTCTGTCCATACCCTGCCCAAGAAGTATGTAATCATCCAACACCCTGCCTTTATACCCCATAGCCAGGGCAGTTTTATAAGCTGCAAGCTGCTGGTCAATGAAGTGTTCCAGATATTTATCAAGGCTCGGAAGTAGATCGCTTTTACTGCTGTTTATGCTCCTGCTTACCGGTGTAAGGTTCCACAACCTGTCGTGCACAACAAAGCTCCAGGGAATGAAGTGATCAAGGCTCATGTTTGAAATATTCAATGGGAGGTTTGTATATATATCAACAAAGCCCCCTAACCCACAAGCGGGCTACGGCGATGAAGTGGTAGTGCCTGCATCTGCTTGTAAGGCTTGACAGTTCAAGCGACCGCTCATGTGCGGTGATGTTTAGTTCAGATTGCGGAGGAGCGGATGGATTATCATGGTGAATACCATCACTGTACACCTATTTACTGTTTAACACCGATCAGTTTCTCAATCATGACTATGAATTCACCACTTTCAGCGATCATAGCTTCTACTTCAGTAACCGAGAACTCCGGCAGGTCTGCATAATCGCCAAGCATTCTTTTATCAAATGCCTGTGATATTATCTTTGAATAACGATTGTCAACCATGCCTGTTTTTATAAAATTTTTATTGAGCCATCCAATAAGCTGAGCATGTTTACCAGTCTCGAATTCCTGTAAAATTGCAAGGGCGCTTAATGCATAAAACATACTGTAATAAACCCGGTTGACAACAGCAGCCAGCATTCCGTTTTCAAAAAGAAGTATTGATTCCAGACGGGTTT